>JBDRNK010000111.1:0-17710 GCA_043811105.1 Candidatus Uhrbacteria bacterium | reverse complement strand
GAAGGTCATCATCACTTTAGTGCCCTTTGTGCAACAGAGCGCAAGCTAACGAATATAGTTTACGCTGTTTGGAAACGACGGACACCATTCGAACAACGTTGAACTAACAAACACGACCTTAACTGGTCGTGTTTGCTTGACAAGTATATACCTAGTTTTTTATTTCATTTATTTATACTGACTGTGGAAATGGGTTTAAGGATAAAAGGCGTTCAGCCTCTTCTTTTGAGAGTACTCTTTTGTTCTGCAAGACAACAACCAACGTAGATAATTGGTTAACAATTCCCCTGATAAGAGAAACCAGCTCACCCTTAAGGTCGGTTAAATTTTTATTTACAGCATCAAGAATTTCTTGCTTGAGTTTATTTTGCGATCTTTTCAAGTCTTCATGTGTGACCATGTGTTCCTGAAGAAACCCCATGATATCTTTCAAGGAAGTGTCGATTTCTTTTAGTGTTGGCTCTTTTTCCTCCATACAATTGCATTGTAACATTTAATCAGTCTTGGTTTCCAGATGGTCTTGGATGGCTTTGCGGATTTGTGCCATTAGGTTTGGATTTTCACGTATGGTTCGTTTGGCGTTTTCACGACCAACACCTAACTTTTCTTCACCAAAACTGTAAGAATTTCCACTCTTTCCAACAACCAAAGTTTCAACACCAAGATCGATTAGATCACCGGAAACGGAAATACCTTCGTTGTACATAATATCAAATTCACATCGGCGGAAAGGAGGAGCGACCTTGTTTTTAACGATTTTAGCCTTCACTCGATTCCCAACAATTTGTTCACCCTGTTTAATCTGGGCAGCTCGGCGAACCTCGACTCTGATTGAAGAATAAAATTTCAAAGCATTTCCGCCTGATGTGGTTTCCGGATTTCCAAACATCA
The DNA here is from genome assembly GCA_043811105.1 of Candidatus Uhrbacteria bacterium. Lineage (GTDB taxonomy): Bacteria > Patescibacteriota > Patescibacteriia > UBA9934 > CAZDDW01 > CAZDDW01. Next base: position 16,819 of record JBDRNK010000111.1, on the reverse strand, counting down.
CTCCGATTTTATGTCGAATTTGATTTATAAATATCACTGTGGTATTAGACTTTCCAACAATCGCTGCCAGTTTACGTAAAGCCTGGCTCATTAATCGAGCCTGAAGTCCCATATGAACGTCTCCCATATCACCTTCAATTTCAGCTCTTGGCGTTAAGGCAGCAACTGAATCAATGACGATCACATCAACCGCACTTGAGCGAACCAATGTTTCCACAATTTCAAGGGCTTGTTCTCCAGTGTCTGGTTGTGAAATAAACAAGGCATCAATATCAACCCCGATCTTTTGGGCATATTCCGGATCAAGTGCGTGCTCAGCATCAACAAAAGCAGCCACACCACCAACTTTTTGAGTTTCAGCAACGATGTGTTGAGCAAGTGTGGTCTTTCCGGAGGATTCCGGTCCATATATTTCGATGATGCGTCCTTTTGGTACGCCACCGACACCCAAAGCCAAGTCTAGTGAAAGACAGCCAGTGGAAATAGCATCAACCTGCATTGTTTTAGCTTCGCCAAGGCGCATAATTGAGCCTTCGCCGAATTTTTGTTTTATTTGGTTTACTGCTTCCATGGCAGCATCAGATCTAGCGCTGTTGCCTGAAAGCGGTTCTTTGACTTGTTTTGCCATAAAATTCTATTTCTTGAAATTAATATATTTACGTTTTACCTTGTATTTACCTAAAAATCAAGCTTGTTTAAATAAATGGACAAGAGCGATTTTCAATGCAAAAACAGGGCTAAACCCCCTGCTTTTTTGATTGTCAAAAGTGATTGTCAAAATTTCGGTTATCCACAAGCACTTTCAAATTTTATCACTCCTGACTTTCAAAAACAACTGTTCGATAAAGTGTTTGTTTTTTTGAATATCTTTTTGCAGCTTCAATCGTAATAATATTTAACCCGCGTTCTAGAAAGACCTCGTTTGAAAATATTCCACTTTGATCAGGTAAAACTTTTTCTTGATTTATCCAAACCTCAGCTTCCTGACTTATCTGTCCACTAACTAAAATTTTTGCTTCGGCAGTTACAATATCTTCCAGCGGTTCAAATAATGTAATTTCCGGTGGTCTGACAATAGCTGAAATTTGCCAGGCCAAATATACACCAACAACAACAATCAAGAGTAAGGCAAAACCGGTTTTTATCATTCGGTGCGGAGTAAAGATTTCAGGCCAAGCCAGTCGTTGTCTGGGCAAGCAAAGAGAATCATTGGTTATCTGACAAGTACCACACTCTTGTTCATAGCATTTTAAAAAATAACCAACATCACCTCCCAAGTAACTAACGTAAGTCTTTATAAAATTACGAGTGTATATTGCTTCTGGTAAAGTTGTAAAATCGTTTTTTTCCAAAGCTTCAAGGTAGCGGCGTTGAACTCGAGTGGCCTCAGCAGCCATATCTAAAGAAATGGCCAAGCGTCTGCGCATCTGATTCAGTTTTGTTCCAAACGGAACTTTGTTGTTCAACTCACGAACAATAAAACTCATAAATATTCATCATCTTCAACCTCTTCTTCAACTTCCTCCTCCTCTTCTTCCATTTCTTCAATCTCTTTTTTTTCTTCTTCAACCCCCTCCTTTTCTTCAGACTCTTCAAATTCTTCAAATTCTTCAAACTCAACATCTTCAAAATTGTTTTGACCAGGCATCTCTTTCATAAATACTTCTCGCGGTTTTGAACCATCGGCTTCACCAACCACACCTTGTTCTTCCAATAAATCAATTATCCGTGCCGCTCTTGAATATCCGATTTTTAAACGACGCTGTAACAAGGAGGTCGATGCTTTACCGGCTTGCATAATAACTTCAAGTGCCTCTTGCATCAATGGCTCATCGTCATCATCCATGGCATCAAGAATCGTACCGGTCTTATGTTTTTCAGTAATTTCATAATTATAATCAGGAAATTCCCGGCCTTTAAGAAAGTCAACCACACGTTTTATTTCTTTATCAGACAGATATGCGCCCTGAATACGTTTTGGTTTGGACATTTCCGCTGAAGTAAAAAGCATGTCTCCACGACCAAGTAGTTTATCAGCGCCAGCACAATCAAGAATAGTTCGTGAATCCGTTTGACTGGCAACAGCAAAAGCGACGCGACAAGGAATATTTGCCTTAATTAATCCGGTGATTACATCAACCGAAGGGCGTTGTGTAGCCAAGACCAAATGAATTCCAACCGCTCGAGCCATTTGAGCAATACGAATAATACAAGCTTCAACTTCGTGAGCTGAGTTGGTCATTAAATCAGCCAGCTCATCAATAACAACAACAATTTTTGGCATTCGAGCCTGAGCTCGAGCGTTATAAGCGTTGATATCACGAGCCCCAAATTTGGACAATATATCAAGGCGTCGGTCCATTTCACGAACCGTCCATTTTAAAGCATTGACCGTGTCTTCTGTTTTTGTGATTGGTGGAACCAACAGGTGTGGAATACCTTCATAAACCGACAATTCAACTCGTTTTGGATCAACTAAAATCAGTTTAAGATCATCCGGTCCATTACTATACAGCAGACTAACAATAATTGAATTTAAACACACAGATTTTCCAGAACCGGTAGCACCGGCAACCAGCATGTGGGGCATTTTATCCAAAGGCATAGCCCAAGATTGACCCGAGACATCTTTACCAATTGCCACGGTGAGATTTGTAGGTCGTCGAAGGAAGTTTTTCGATTCCAGAATTTCACGCAAACTTACCAGAGCGACAGACTGGTTTGGCACTTCAATGCCTACCAAGGACTTGCCTGGGATAGGTGCTTCGATTCTGATTGGGTGAGCAGCCAAAGCTAAGGCCAGATCATTATTTAAAGAAACAACACGTGCTAGTTTTATTCCCTCAGCCGGTCGTAATGTAAATTGAGTTACTGTAGGGCCGACTTCAATTGTCCCCATTTCAACATTAATACCGAAATTTTCAAATGTCCGACGGATAACTTCTTTGTTGCGATTGATATCACCTGAGTTTGGTTTGGCTCCTCGGTATTCAAGCAAATCTAATGGTATTTCAACTCGACGTCGAGAGGTGGTTGTTAAAACCCCGGATTCTTCCAAGGCTGTTTGTTTTTTTATTTTTTTGCTATCTTGTTGTGTTCCGTGCTTCTCCCCATCTTCCCCTTCTATTCCTTCTAGCTCTCCCTCGCCTTCTTCGGTCACTTCCCATTCTTCCTCATCTTCAATCCATTCTTCATCTTGGTCGTTTCTTGATCCAAAGCGAACTCCCAGTAAATGAAAAAAACGTCCAAAAGGACCGGTCAGATGGGTGTGTAAAGTTAACATCGAATGCAGTGATGTATTAAAGATCAACATGATAGCCACTAAAAGCAAGGCAGCCATGATTACCAAGGCACCCCAAAAACCAGCCAGGTTGCTTAAGACTCGTTCCAGGAACATTCCAATATAACCACCATTATTTGCCAAAAATTCTGATGTAGCTTCACTTCCGCGCAAACCAACCAAATTAACCATGCCATTGAAAGACAGGAAAAAGAAAAGTAACCCTATATAATTAAAAGCAGCTAAAGGAAGCCGGTCTGGATAAAGTAAACTGGCTCCAATAATCATCAAGATGATTGGGACTAAGAAACGATTAAAACCAAAAGTTAGAGCCATGGCACTGTCAACAAAAGTACCGGCTGCACCTGCCAGGTTTAGTAAAGATAAAGCTAAAATTGCCGCCACAGCAAAAAACAGCACGGCAATGATGCCGATTTTTGTTTCTGGATCAAGGTTTAAAAACGGCCCTCTTGGTATAATTGAACGTTGTTTTTTTCTGCGTTTATATTTACGTGCCATAGTAAGCTTTATTTTATCATTTTCAGCTTAATTGTGGTAGTGCCATGGTTGACAAAGTGGGGATTCTGTGGTAGCTTGTATTCTTAACCTTTATCGTTATGGAGGAAACAATGATCATTCTACGAATATATTCAGGTCCTAAGGCCGGACAGGAAAGAGCGGTCAAGATCTGTCATGACGGCTTGGGTATTATTTTGGCCGAGATTATTCTCAATCAGTGTCGTCTAGACTATGCGGTTTGGCATGCAGATTTAAGCCTGGCTGGTGATCGAGAACGATTCTGGTGGAAGCATTTACTCGAGATGCGTCGGCTTGAAGAGAGATATTGGGACGAAGTTCAGGTCATTCTTAACACAGTTCAGGATCTTGAAGAATCCACGATTTCCATGAGTGCTTGAATGTACACCAGCGACCGAGTTCGGTCGTGGCCATGGGAGATTGACTAAGCGGCTGTTTCACCTGAGACAGTCGCTATTTTTGTTAAAGAAAAAACGAGCAGTGAAGAATACTACTCGTTAAGAATTTATTTACTTTTTTTCTAGGCAATCTTTTAAAGCCACGAACAACTTCAGCGACTTTTAGCTCGTAAAGTTAAAGAATCCCACTTTAGCATGAACAACTTCAGTGGCTCTTAGCTCGTTAAAGCTAAAGAACCCTACTCTAACAAAGATTGGTTTGCCGATGTCATCAGGATGACCGTACGGACTTTTGTCAGACAGATAGTAAACCTTTTGTCCGTGATAGCTACCTACCCAAACAGATCTTTCCTTTTCAATACTATCTATTACATAGTTTAGCTTACCGAGCTCAAACTTGATTTTGATGACCTTGTCCTTTTCAAATGAACCGTGGTGCGGTTGTTCATTATCAAGTGGCGCGCACAAGGCTCGACCACCAATACCGATCTCCGCCTCACCTGGCGACAGTGGAGTAAATACTACAACAGATTGATAAACACCCAACTCTGGTTTCCACCAAGGTGAAATCGCGATGGCTTGTGGTAATTTGGCACTTGGTAAATCAGAGAAGTAATATGAACATGGGACAAAAACTGTCCCAACACCGTCAACTGATTCAAACCTTCCGTCAATAACACTCAGGTCACTCAGCTGAATTCCCAACCTTGATATCTGGTAGTTACGTTTAAAAAAACCAAGTTGGTTCAAGGTTTCGTGAACCTTTTTTAATTGGGTACGTACATGTGAACCGTATGGCTGTTGTCGCTCACCCCCGAATAGTTTGTTCTGAGGCGGTCTTTTCCAGCCCAGGTATTCAGCAGCAAACTCATCTTCCCAAACCATTAGATGTAGTTTGGTAAGCATTGACCATGAGGCGTGATTATCTGCAAGCTGTTTTCGTTCTTTGTACTCTGTCCCTGCGTCTTTGTTTTGCCTCATGTGATTTAGATGTGTTGCAGCAAACTCTTTTTTAAGCTCAATAAGTTTTTTTTGAATATGATGCAGGTATTGCCATTTTTCAAAATCACAACCGCTACTTTCCCTGTTTTTACAATTACCAGTCATGCTGTTCAAGTCTTTACGCAGTTTTTTGTAAAGCTTGCCATACACATAATGCCTGTAGCTATTTACAGGATTTGCAGCAGATTTGTGCCTGTTTAGAGTTGATTTCGTACTAAAGAAATCCAGCACTTCAGCCAACTCAACAAACGGTCCATTGCCGTACTTCAAAGAAGGTCTTGCTATGCGAGCGAATTTGAAGATACTACTAGTTGATATCTCTTCGCGCACCTCTGGAATTATTTTAGCAATACTTACTAAAGCACGAGCTTTCTTTTTTCCAGATTTTGGATTTGCCTTGACTTTTAATCTGATCAATTCGTAACGAATTCGATGAAGAGAAAATGGTTTACCCCATGCCTTTTTACCATCAACTAAAACTTTGCGTGCATATTTATCGTTGCCAAGAATTGCTTCTAAACGTGACAATCTGGCCAGGCTTTTTTCAAAGACCTCCTTGTTTTTCATCGCCAAGGTATCACGTCCAGCTTGTTTAGCAAGTAGTGCATATTGACTGGCTAAGTAGTAAGCATTTCTAGCCTCATTACTTTGGCCCAGACGCCAACAACAGTCACCAAAGAACATCCACGCCGGAGCATGAGTATCCTGATATTTGAATACTTCACTAAGGGCGTTGATTGCAGCGCCATAACGACCAAGACTTAGATGCATCAAAGCATCACGGAACTTGGATTCAGCATCATTTTCCTGACTACTCCGAATAGCAGTGACAACCTCTTGTTTACGACGCTCTTCATCAGTGTTGAACTGTTCGATTGCGGCAACAACAGCTCGTCGGTTAGCATTTGAGACTTGAGCAAGATATGCCAGACGATCACTAACAACAACTGTTTGGTAATCAAGATGCTCGGCAATCCTCTGAGCCGAGGCAGCAGCCGAAACAGCGATCTGGCGCTCAATTCTTTTTCCAGATACTTGTACAGCCCTGGTATTTTCTTCAATCGCTTCTTCTACATCTTCAAGGCCTTCGACAACATTTTCAAAGCCTTCATTCATGTCGTCATTTAGCTCATATATTGCTTGTTCTACGTCTTCAAGACCTTCGACAACATTTCCAAAACCCTCGACAATGTCGTTGTCAATTTCTTCCAACACCTTCAATTGCCTTACCTGAGCAATAACCCCAACAGCAGCAAAACCAAGGTGAGTTCCGGCAATCTTATTCAACGTACCAAGCCGTGATCGAATCTCTGGCAACTCTTCCGTATGTCCCGCCATTATCTTAAGGGTAGCGTTGGTTTTGGCTTGTTCTCCAATCATTCCCTCGCCAAGATAACTAAGATAATGAACACCATCAGCAATATTTTCAACACCCGCTTCAATGCCTGGTAAATGACTAGTATGACTACTAATCTCACCGAGAGATTCTGCGGATTCGGCATGGCTTTGAGCGATACTTTCTAATGCATTCTCAGCACCTTCTGCAGTCTCTTGAAGACGCTCCAAGCGTTCTTGCAGGTCACTCGAAGCTTCTTCGATAGCCACCCTAACCTCACGGCCAGGATTCTCGCGTGTATAACCATCAATTCGATTATCTTCGGCAACTTGGCGCATTAGGTCAACATCCTGACCCAGCCTCATCAAAACATTATGTTCATCATCTCTTCTAGACATTATTCTTCTCCAATTCTTTGATTTTAAAGAGCAGTCAACTTCTAAGAGCATTATGCTCACTTATAGAGAACAAAGTCAATAGATGCTTGACAAGATTTTAGACAACTGTTACTATGTGTATAAGATACACTAAGATATATTGACAGGTTGAATATTTATGACTTTAAAGCCAATAAAACAGAAAATGCAAATCGCTGTGGATAATTGTATTTTTTCTGTTATTGATGGAGAACTACACGTTCTTCTGATTCAAATGGCTAAAAAGCCATTTGTTGAAATGTGGGCTTTGCCTGGTGGATTGGTGAATAACAAGGAACGTCTTGATACCGCAGCAGAACGTATTTTAAAAGAGCAAACAGGTGTGACCCAAGTATATCTTGAACAGCTTTACACTTTTGATTCTCTGAAACGAGATCCTGTTGGCCGTATTGTTTCTGTTGCCTATATTTCATTAATTTCTGCTACTGGGCTTAAAATAAAGACAAGCGAGAAATATAATGATGTGCGTTGGTGGAAGATGTCTGAAGTGCCAAAGCAAATGGCTTATGATCATAAAGAGATATTAAACTATGCCAAACAGCGTCTGGGTTGGAAAGTTGAGTATTCAAATGTGGCTTGGTCTTTGTTGCCTGAGAAATTTACCTTAACCGAATTGCAACAAGTTTATCAGGCTATATTGGGACGGGAACTGGACAAAAGAAATTTTCGGAAACGAGTATTGCAGTTAGGTTTAATCAGTCCAACCGGGCAGCAAGCTATGCGCGGTGCTCATCGTCCAGCTGTGCTTTATAAGTTTAAAGAACGCAAGCCAAAGATCGTTCAAATTTTGTAAAAACAAGAGCGATTTTTTTGTAGTAACTACTTAGTGTAAGATGTACACTTAAGAGAAGGGTCTTGGGCTTGACAGGTAAGGCCAGATAAGCTACAGTTTGCCCTTCGTCCATCAGAGGAGTTTAGCCAATAATTGGCTGCATTCCCCTGCTCAAATCCGTCAGATTTGAGCGTAAGTACATTCAAACACGGAAGGAAACAAAATGAAACTTCGCAAACACACTATCAGAGATGAAGTAGATGAGCTGATTGCGGTCACCGGTGACGCTGGTCTGAATGAGATGGCGCTGTATCTTCTGCAGCACTGTGCCCCGATCGAGCCGAAATTACTCAATTTGGCTGGTGCTAGGGTCGGGCATATCTCGATTGATGACCTGGTCGGTTTTGCCAAGATCGGCCCTGGCAACTTCCAGCCCAAGATGTTTGATGCAGACATTTGGCTCATGCGTCAGTTCACTTTTTGGTTGACCCAAGAGATGCTTCGTCGTGGTCTACCGACGATGTTCATCGGTGATTGCCATCCTGCAGTAAAGCCAGAGAAGAAACAAGTTGAGCATTGTCTCAAGGGTTCGGGTGAAGAGTTACTGGTGCCGGAGCTACACCAGTTCCTGGGTCATATGTTGATCAAGTACATGACCAAGGATGCAATTGATGCTTATGTAGATTCGATTCGGCGCACTGGAGCTGATCACGATTACATCGTCACGTGGGTTAACTTCTACAAGCTGACTCATGTGATCGTGACCGGGATCGCTATTGACATGTGTCCTGGTTCGTTCGTCTTGAGTATGCTCTCGGCCAATAATAGCGGGATCATGCCCACTCTCGAGGAGATCGTGGTTGTCACCAAGGGGGTAGCCACCTTCAATCTCAGTCGAGAAGTGGCTGGTCAGCTTGGTCTGCCCGACACTGCAATTCATCCGCAGGCGATTATGCAGCACTTTGCTCTGAGACAACTGAAAGATCGCGGTGCTGAGATTGCCTATGGATTGGACTTTGGTGATGGCGAGCTGCTATCTCAGATGCCGGCCAATCTGCTCGAGGACCTCGGCTTCGAACCCTGATCCTTCCTTCCAACTACTTCCGATCTTGGGGTGCCTAGTGCACTCCAAGATCGGGTTTTAAGACTTGGGAAGTAGTAGAAGGTAGAGAGTAGAAAGTAGAAAGTAGAAAGGAATTGAATTTACTCCTTTCTACCTTCTGCCTTCTACTTTCTACTCTCTACTTTCCAAATCTTAGGACCTTACAACACTTTACATGGAGAAAACCATGCGAACATCAAAGCGGGTCTGCATCTATGGCGGAACTTTTGACCCGGCCGGACTGCATCATCGTCGGATCGCTGAAGAATTGACCAATTATTATGATCTGGTCATTGTGGTTCCTTGCGGACCACGTACAGACAAGGCTACAGTCAATGATCGCAGCCCGATCCATCGAGCGATTTCTGTTCACTGGACATTCAAAGGAATTGATCGGCTCAGGATTGATTACTTTGATCTGGAGAACGACGAGTTTACCAGAACCCACGATTTAGTTGCTCGCTACGAGGTAATGTATCCAGGAACTCAGATTTGGGTTCAGATCGGGGCTGACAACTTGGTTCGTGGTGATGATGGGAAGAATAAGATCGAGCGGCACTGGGCCCATGCCCAGCTCATGCTCGAGACCTGTCGTTTCACGGTTCTGCCACGACCTGGGTATGAACTGACCGAAGATGATCTGCCACGTCATTGTGAGTACCTGGAAGACATGCGGATCTTTGGTTCAAGCAAAGAAGTGCGTACTCTGGCCTATCATCGCAAACCCTTCGAGCATCTGGTGGTTCCTGAAGTGGCTACGCACATCAAGCGTTACGACGTTTATGGTGGGCGACCGGTTCTCTGGAGCACGGAAACCTTTGTTGATCCTCGACCGCGACTGCTGGTTGATACCAAAAACCCACGAGCTGTAGAGCTTGCTCGTCGAGTTGAGGAAGCGGTGCCGGTGGCCGAAAACCTTAGTCAGGTGAACATTCTTGCCCCGACCTGTGGTGATGGTGGTCTACTTGATTTAGTTCAGGAATACTGGCATGATCGCTTGCCTATGGTCTGTCTGAATGCTGGTACAGTTGGCTATATGCTCAACGATGTCCCAGACCAGATTCCGGTTGACTTTTTTTATCAGCCAATCACTCTTTACCACTACCCGTTGCTACGAGTCGAGTACACCACAGCTGATGGACAGATCCATGAGTGCTATGGTGTGAACGACGCCGTACTCAAGGTGGCCCACGGCATGGCCAGGATGAGTATCAAGTGTAACGGTCAGGAGAGAGTTCCTTACGTTGGTGGCGATGGTCTGATCGTGGCCAGCGTACTTGGTTCCAGTGCCTATAGCTTCAGTGCTGGTGGTCCGTTGCTTCCCTTGAATGATCTCAAGCTGGTTATTACTGGAATCTGTACTCGTGGTTCTGGGTTTGAGAGCGTTCAGGTGTCAGGTGATACTGTGGTTGAGATCACCAATCTTGGTCCTGATCGTTGGCCAACTCGGTTAGATGTTGACAGCCTGCCTCCGGTTGCCAATGTGGTCAAGGTCACTGTGCGTTACAGTCGTTATGCTTCGATTCAGATTGGGTCTTTGCCTGGTGTTGGTCTGGAAGCCAAACGATTGCGACACCAGTTTCCAACTGCAAAGTAAACTTCTTGGTTCCGGGCTTGGATCGTCCAAGCCCGAGAACCGTTTTTCAGAGAATTGAGAGTTAGTAGAAAGTAGAAAGTAGAAGGTAGAAAGGAATAAATTTTGTCCCTATCTACTTTCTACTCTCTACCCCTAATCCTCAATTCTCTCGCCTGGAGCATTAGCTCAAGGCGCAAAAGTACATTTCAATTTGGAAAGGATAAAACATGACTGACATCGGTACGGATGTCAAATACGAATATCCCGGACGAATGCACTATCGAGTCATTCGTCGGAACAAGCGAGTGTTTGCAGAGACTGATGATTCTGTGGCTGTTCTGATCTGGTTGGCTGATACCAACGAGATCATTTTGATCAGCCAAGAGCGTGAAGCCATGCGGCAAGAGGACAATCCCGAAGCCATAATTACCGAGGCTGTGGCCGGGCGTTTTGATGTTGATCTGAGTGTAATTGATTTGATTATCAAAGAAGCCTGGGAAGAGGTTGGTGCTCGAATCGAGTTTGATCAAATCACCCTGTTGAACAACGGTCAGCCAGTAGCTAGTTCGGCCGGTGTGTTGACTGAGCGCAAGTATTTAGCACTGGCCAAGATTCGTTCCGATCAGATCGAACAGGATCGAATCTTTGGTGCACCTGATGAGGGTGAACGAATCACTCGTTTGCAAATTCCGATCAGCGAACTCGCAAACATGACCCACGACTGTTTGGCAACCCTTGCACTGGTGTCGCAGTTCTTGCTGCACCACGGAACAGGAGAAGAATAATGGAAACCTCATGGATGTTGATGATTTCTGAACTATGGAAGATGTTCTATGTGGCCAAGGCTGCACGGCGCTCCAACGGTTGGGTGATCAACTCTCTCCTGGATCTGGACTTCTACAAGCTGACCATGCTCCAGGTGGTTTATCACTACTTTCGCAATGTCTGCGTCAAGTACGATTTTACCAATCGCAAGGAATTCAACATTCCGGATGTGGTTGATATTGAGGATTTGCGCGCACAGCTGGATCATGCCAGGACTTTGCGGGTGACCAATGCAGAGCTTGATTACCTCCGAGGTCTGTGTTTCCCTGGTACTCAGAAGAAGATTTTCAAAGAAGATTTTTTGTTCTGGTTTTCTGAGTACAGTCTCCCCGGATATGTACTGGAAAAGGTTAACGGCCGTTTCAAGCTGAGTTTTTTTGGCAACTGGGCCATGAACATGCCTTGGGAAACCTTGGCATTGACGACCATCAGCGAACTGTTCTATCGTGCCAAGCTGGCTAAGATGAGTCGAACTGAACAGACTCAGTTGTTGACTCAGGCCTTTGCCAAGCTGTTGGTCAAGATGGCTATGATCCGTCAGCATCCAGTGGTTCAGGGGATTATCGAGTTTGGTACTCGTCGGCGTTTTGCTGGTTGGTGGCAGGAGCTGGTGGTTCGCGTGATGGCCGTGGCTTTGCTGCCTGGCCAGTTCGTTGGTACCAGCAATGTCAAGCTGGCCATGAAGCTGGGGATCGATCCCAAGGGAACTATGGCTCATGAACTGTTCATGGTCTTGGCCGCTTTGTATTCTCCCAAGGAAGCCATTCTTATGGTGATTAAAGTCTGGGAAGAAGAGTACGGCGGTGAACTAACCATCTTCTTGCCAGATACCTGGGGTACGGACTACGCCTTCAAGGTGTTGAAGGAAAACCTGCCTTGGCAGCAGATCGATCGTTGGGCCGGCATGCGTGGTGACTCTGGGCCAATGAAGGAAGAAGGTGATCGAACGGTCGCGTTCTACGAGGACCTGCTGATTGATCCAATGAAGCATGTCTTTGTTCCGAGTGACGGGCTGGATGTCCAGCCGATCATTGACCTGGCTTACTACTTCCAGGATCGGATCCAGACTGGTTATGGTTGGGGAACTATGGCCACCTGTGATATGGGTCTGCCGACGTTGGCCATTGTTATCAAGGCGGTTGAAGCTTGGTGGGAAGGCTCGGATGAGGTTCACGGAACCTGTAAGATCAGCAATAATCTGAAGAAGGCTACGGGTAAGCCTGAGGATGTTGCTCGATACAAAGAACTTTGCGGATACACAGGCACGTTCTCTGAGGCCTGTCGGGTCTGACCTTTCCAAAACTTTCTGGCGGATCATAAATCCGATCCGCCCTTTTCTTGAGAGATCGAAGCAATTCGATATTTCAAGTAAAGTTCATTACAGAAAGGATACAACCATGACCATGCCAATTGATTTGGTTTTTGTTCGTCACGGACAATCTGAAACCAACCTGGCTCATGAGCGTTCAAGTGCTGGTGATCATCGTGCTTTTGACATTCCGGAATTTCGTCACCGGCACAGTGCGGATATTAGATTAACCCCGCTTGGTAAAAGGCAGATGGAGATTGCTGGGGGTTGGTTGCGTAAGCGACGTCAAGAGCCATTTGATGCCTTTTATGCTCCAATGTATATTCGATCCAAGGAAAGCGCGGCTCGAATGGGCTTGCCTGGGGCTCGTTGGAAAATCCACCCTGATTTGCATGAGCGATACTGGGGTCGGATGGACCGGCTGACTTACGAGGAAATGCACCGTGAGTTTGCTGATGAGTTGGAACGTCGACGAACTGATCCTTGGTTCTGGAAGCCACCTGGTGGTGAGTCTTTGAGTGAATCCTTGTCCCGTATAATGCAGTTTTTTAATGTCTTGCATTGGTACCACAGTGATGATGCTGTGGTGGTTGCGACTCATGGTGAATTGATGTTTGCCATTCGGACTTACTTCCATCGCTTGAGTACGGAAGAGATTCGACGTCTGCATAATGTGCCTAATGGGCACAAGGACAAGATCTACAATGGTCAGGTTCATTGGTATACCAGGCGCAATCCTGATACTGGAGAACTGGCCAAACACTTCCAATGGTTCTTGTCGGCTTGCCCGAATAACTTCGGACTATCACCTAACGAATGGGTGGAGATTATTCGACCAACCTATACTAACGATGAGCTACTGGCTCAAGTCGAGAAAACTCCGTGCTTGATCAAGTGATCAGGCCAGGAGAAAACAATGAGTGATGGAGTTTTACGAGCGCTTTCGCTCTCGATTCAGACTAGCACGCGCACGCGTTGCAACATGGGTTGTTGTTACTGCATTTCTCGGATCACTCCTGGAAATACCAAGTGTAAAGATGAAGATCTTGAATACTGTTTGTCACATCGTTTGAAGGTTGGTCTGCGTTTTGCTCAGCATCTGGGAGCAACACATGCCATTCTGACAGGCAAGGCTGACCCGCTTCAGGAGGGAGTAGAATACCTGACTGGATTGGTTCAACAGTCCAGTGAACATCTTCCGTTGGTCGATATACACACCAATGGCAAGGAATTGCAGCCTGGTGGAAAGTATGAAAATCAGCTTGGTCTACTGGCTGAAGCTGGTTTGACTATGACGACTTTTTCCATTGCCTCGTTTGATCGCCAGATGAATCAGCGACTGATGGGCAAAGGTCAGAATCCGGATTTCTTGATCGCCGAAGCCCTCAAGCATCAGTTGATGGTTCGTTGTTCTCTGGTGGTCAACCGACAAGGGGCGGCCAATAATAACGACGTACTTGACTATATTATGGAAGCTGGGCGTCGTGGAGCCCACTCTGTGGTTGTTCGTGAGGTCTGGTGTCCTGAGACATACGGCCAGATCAATAGCAGGGTCTTTGACTGGAACAAGGCCAACTTTGTAGCTATCGGTTCGCTCGAGCATAACTTTCAGATTAATGCAGAGCTGCGTGGAATCAATGTCCGTCGACTACCTGATCTGCCCTGGGGAACCAAGGTCTTCGGAGTTGGTGGTGGTAATTTCGATGGTGATCCAGCCCATGAGGTCAATGTGACTTTTGCTATCTGTGATCAGCCCACCGAGGGTGGAGTGCTCAAGTCAGTTGTACACCTGCCCAATGGTCACGGTTATCCCAGCTGGGATGGTCGTGGCGGTATCCTGTACTAAAATAATTCTGGCGGATCAAATAGATCTGATCCGCCCTTTTCTAGGGCTTCTCGTCAGTAAGACGAGTGGCCGTAGAGAAGTACATTTAATTTAAAAACTCGCACAGCGAGAAAGGGTAAGATTATGACATCCTACATGACCGATGACAAGTGTCTGAAGGTTATCAACAACACGGCTCGATTCGGCTATGATTACCTGCGCCAGTGGGGTTTGCATCACACGGTAACCGGTTTTTCCGGTGGTGCGGACAGCCTGCTGATTGCCTGTCTCAACATGGTCATGGCTGAGATGGCCGTAGCCGACAACTACCCACTGAACAATTTCGGCATGACTCTGCCAGTTAACTCATCAGCTGATAGTCTGCGGCTAGGACGGCTGACTGCTGAGGTTACCGGCACGACCTTGGTTCACGATGAGCTGACAGATATATTTCATTTCATGACGGGTGCTCTAGATTGGCATGAATACTTTGCTGTTGATCCAGACACTTATGATGGTCAGGTCCTATCTCGGATTGTTGCTGGCCGGCGTGGTCACATGCAGCAGTTAGATACCAAGATTCGTCAGATTCTCAAAACAACGCCGGGGTGTGAAACCGCGTTGGCTGCCTGGGAGTGGACTGGTAAACTGGCTCAGGGTAATTTGCGGGCTCGTTTGCGCATGATTGTTCTGTATCACTTTGCCCAGCGTGTTGGTGGTCTGGTCATGAGTACAGATAATCTTTCTGAGCATCTCTTGGCTTTCTGGACCAAACACGGCGATGTTGGAGATCTGGGTTTGATCCAGTATCTGTTCAAGGGCTCTGAGGTCTATGACCTTCTGAACTGGTTCAACAAGTATCGTTTTGACGGGGCAATCAACCCGATCATTGAAGCCAAGCCAGACGACGGTCTGGGTATCAACAAGGGTGGTGACGTGGCACAGATCGGAGCCGAGTATCCAGACTCTGACATTATCACCAGATCCTTGATCAATGATGGCTTTGAGCCGGATGGTGAATTGGATCAGTTGGATCATCTGCCTTCGGTAGACGGTTATCCTGATGATACAGTCATGAAGATTGCTCGGCGCACTGTCAATGGTAAGCACAAGCGGGCTGACTGTGTGGCACCTACTCGTGCCCAGATTGGCTTGCCGGATTACAAAGATGTTCCGGTGCGTTAATTCGCACAACGTTTGAGCGGTAGAAATACCGCTCTTTTTTTATCCAACCTTAAAGGTTGGAATTAACTAACTTAAAGGTTGGAATTAACTAAGATTACATAAAATATCAGCTATTATTTTTTAATAGGTTCCCAACCTTAGAGGTTGGGAAGGGGTTGACAAAACCGGTAAAATAGGCTATTATGGCTAGTCGCGTACTTGAAAAAGTACAAGAAGTTGAGCTTAAATAAGCTCGTCCACCATAGCTCAGCGAAGCTGGGCGTCGGTGGAAACGAACCCCATGCTGGAGGACGAGAGTGCATTTTGTGCTTAATTGGATGAAATGTTTGATCGTGCTCACGATGTAAGATAGGCTCCGGCTTAACTTACACCGATGAGCTAGGTCGATATTATGATGCCATAGCCTTCGGGCGGGCCAATCATGAAATCGTTCTCCATCCTGGGGTTTGTTTTTTGTTGGCCATATTTTCTCACTGGCCAACAACCCCCCGAAGCTTTAGCGAAGGGGGGTGCAGCACATATGCACATTTCCCTTGAAATAATCTATGGATATGGTATAAGATATCTTATCCAGAGTACTCATTTTAAAGCTGTAAAGTAGGATGTGACTCGGTTAAACTGGTGCCGTAAGCGTACCCCCTGCCTTTGGTAGGGAAAATCTCTCTCCTCGCGCTTGCCAGGCATAGGTTCTACCACTTCGATAGTCACTCTTCCTTTGCAGCTTTAAGGTGAGTGTTTTTTATTATCCACAGCTGGGGTCAGACCCCGGCTGGGGATAACTTGACTTGCCAGCTTATTTATGTTATTATATTCTCTTGTCTTTGCGCTGCGAAATCAGTCGTATCGGTAGGACAAGCATCGCTTTGGTCGCAACCAAGGTTAACTGATCGGCTTGATCGTAAGTTGGTTGGCTAATAGCAGTTGTGATCGGAGGTGTGTGATGAGTGATGGTTTGTACGAAAATGTGTTCACCGCTTTGCGAACGGGACAGCTTTCCAAGGAAGCGCTTGATGTGCTCCGTCGAGGTGGTTTGATTCAGGATCTGGTTCTGGCCTACGGTCATGGAGATTTGACCGATGGCCAGGTTCGAGCCATGCTCGAACAGGTCAAAGTGCCGGAGTGGGATCTGTCTGACAGTCAGGCTCGTGCGGCTGAGATTCTGGGTCGCAACTTCGTATCCCCGGCACAGTACTGTCAGGCCTTGCGCATGCGAGTTCGCTTCACTGATGAAGAGC
>JBDRNK010000110.1:0-14908 GCA_043811105.1 Candidatus Uhrbacteria bacterium | reverse complement strand
TGCATCAACATCCTGTGGATCACCCTGACAGCCTCCGTATGCGAAACAGTGCAAAGCATCCCAGTCATTGCTGGTGCTTGGCATAAATCCATAGAAAGCTCCGAAGTATACTAATGCTTGTTGTTCAAGGCTTGCTTCAGCAACAGGAACTTCTACTGCAACTGGTGCTTCAACAACAGCTTCAGCAGCACCGTCCCAATCAAGGATGGCACCTGAGTAAGCAATGGCAGCAATTACATTCCATTGGTAACTGGTTGATGGAGTGGCTCCAAAAACTGATACATACCTGGCAAGTGCGGCTTGCTCTTGGGCAAGATCTCGCTCTCCGCTGTAACCGTTAACCATATAACTGATAGCTAACCAATCCATGTCTGAGCTTGGTGAATATCCAGTGATTGCTCCAAAATCACCAATGGCAATCTGTTCAGTTGTCAACACTGTTGTTGACGTAGCTTCTCCAGCCACTGCATCGCCAGTGATGGACACTGATGCACTACCTGAGCCAGTAATACTTAATTTTTCCACACCAGCACTAATGGCTCGACTTGTGGTACCAAAAGCGATTGACGCAGTTCCAGCAGACAAAGCTCGGAAAGTAATTGTTCCAACTTTACCGCTTGATGTAACACCGCCTCCGGTTTTGAACGCTCCTTGTGAAAGCGAACCAGTGGCATTGTTGATACTGTTGCCTGGTGAAGCAGTATCAAAAACCGATCCAAGAGAATAGCTGGTTACCTCAAGCATGCTAGCCGGATAGCTAACAACTACTCGAACCGTATCCAGGCTTTCACCATTTGGATCAATCATTACATCTAAATTAAAAGTCTCCCCTGTAGCAACACTCTTTGTGTCAGGAGAGAAATCAAGAGTCGCAGAACCAGCAGCACTGGCAATGCCATATGTCCCAAAAACAAGACCAAACGTAACCAAAAAAGTCAAAAGTTTTTTCATATAACCTTTTTTTTAAAATTTGTGGACAAATTTAAGTTTATTTTAGTTAATTTTTTAAAGTTTTTTGTCTGCAAACATTATACTAAATTTTTACACTTTTTGATATGCTTTTCTGTGGATAAAAAAGCTTATTTTTTATTAGCATCCAAGTCTTGTTTTTTTTCTTGACTCAGTGTATCATTCCAGTCGATCTAGATGATAAAAATTCCGGGGTCGTCTAAGGGCAGGACACCAGGTTTTGGTCCTGGGTATCGGGGTTCGAATCCCTGCCTCGGAACCATGAAAAAATTGACCTAACGGTCAGTTTTTTCGTACAGTTTTTTATTTTCTTATTTTTTTATTTTCTTATTTTCTTACCCAATTCTGTCTGTCAATTTTGACAAGACAGTTTAAAAACAAAAATTTGTCCAGATGAACCTGGACAAAAAAGGTTATTCCCTACCCTACCACCTACAAGCTACAACCTAAATCTTCAAATACTTCCGCATGGCAATACTTGATGCCAGTATATTAACCAAAGCTATCCCCACAAATTGTGCCCCAAAAATTATTAACATATTGGCATTGTAATAATCCAACAGACCGGTTGATGTAGTTCCAAAAAAGGCATCAAAGCGAGGCTCTAAAATACCGAGCACAGGATAGGTAATGATTATCGTAATCAAAGTTCCTAACAAACTGAACAACACAGCTTCAACCAAAAACGGTGATCGAATGAAAGTGCTTGATGCTCCAACCAAACGCATAATGGAAATTTCTTCCCTGTGGATAAAGATGGCAACACGCACCGTATTGAAAACAATCAGTATGGCAATCAACATGAAAATTCCGGAAAGCATATACCCAAACCAACGAACCTTATCAGTAATATTATTGATGTTAGAAATTATTTCCCCATAATCATCAAACTCTTTTTTCTCAATGTAATCGCGATACTGTGGATTCTCCAAAGACTCGAGAATAAAATCAAAGTCTTTACTTGAGCGCGCCTTCACAACCAGTGAAGAGCCAAAAGGATTTCCGGATACTTCTTCCAGTGAACGCAAAATATCAACTTCATTTACATGCCTTTCTTGAAATCGTTCTAAAGCCTGATCAGCCGTAATCAATTGTGCATCAACCACCTGATCCAAACCGCGTAAATATCCTTGCGCACCTTGAATAATGTCATCTGATGTGTCTTGTTTAAAATATACGGAAACATCAATCTTATTTTCTACAGTATCAATTGCCGTACTGGTGACCACGTTTAAAACCATCAGCACATTGACTGTTAACAAAGTTAAAACAAGCATACTCACTGTAATAACAGAGAGCCAGATATTCCTCCAAAAATTATGGAAGGCGAACTTAAAAACGCGATAAATTGTGATAAATGTCTTCACAATACGTATTTACCTTCTTCTTTGTCAGATATGATTTGACCGTTTTCCAAGGTGACCACTCGCTTTTTCAGTGCATTAACCACATCACGGTTATGAGTAACCAAAACTACGGTCGTACCAAATTCATTTATTTTCTTTAGTAAATTTATAATGTCGTGTGTATTGATTGTATCAAGGTTTCCGGTTGGTTCATCGGCAATCAAAATTTTCGGCCTGTGGACAAGTGATCGGGCGATGACTACTCGTTGCTGTTCGCCACCTGATAACTGTCCTGGATAGCGATCATGTTTTTTGTCTAAAGTAACGATTTTTAACACCTGAGGGACAATCTCATCAATACGTCTCTGATGTTCACCGGCAACCTCAAGAGCAAAAGCCACATTTTCAAATACGGTCTTTTTTGGTAACAATTTAAAATCCTGAAAAACCATTCCAATCTGTCGACGTAACATTGGTATTTCATTAGGTTTTATTCCGGAAATATCCCAACCACCGATGATCACTTGACCAGAAGTTGGTTTTTCCTCAGCAAAAAGCAGTTTGGTCATGGTTGTTTTTCCGGTTCCACTTTGACCAACAATAGAAACAAATTCACCTGGCTGAATATACAGGTCAACGTTGTCCAACCCTATACTGTTTGGCTGATAAATTTTTGAAACTTTTTTAAAGCGGATCATAGAATTAGGTTGTGGGTTGTAGGTGGTAGGTTTTTAGGAAAAGCCTAACTATTGGAGAAATTTAACCGTCACTTCGATTAAGCCGGCACCAAGTGAGGCTAACTGTTTAAAAGCGACCAGGTCAAGGTCAATCACCCGATCAGGATGAATTGATCGATCAGGGCCATAATCATTAACCTGAACAGTCACAGAGCGTTCAGGATCGTCTGCACGGGTAACAACCAGATAGGATCCTTTGGGATAATCAGGTGAAGCTGCACAATTACAGTCCTTATATTGATACCAGCTGGCAAAACCTTCAGGCATAGCTTCAGGATCCTCAAATACAGCTAACCGAGCGTATGGCAAATGGATCAACGCACGAACCGAATTTAAGTCGGGATGATCGGTTGATGGTAACTCTTCCCATTGATCAGACACGGCGTTGTAAAAATAGATTCGTTTTCTGGTCTTGTAAATCGATAAAGCATCGTTTTGATCTGGATACTTAATTTCCAGAAAGAAAAAGTCTGAGCCGTCATAACTATCCTTCTCTATGATATCAAAAAGATAGACATTCCCCAAGAGGACTTTATCCTCCGGGTATGTGTCGGACATTATTTCCGGCGCTAAAGTTTTTACATCTACTCGTGTTGAAACATTCAAGGTCTCAGGCCTGATGCCTAAGCGCATCATTTGATCATGACTTTCTAGTGTATATCCTTTTACAATGGTTTCAGCATCGAATTGTGTTGATAGTACTGTCTCGCCGATAATTTCAGAAGCCATTGCAGGAACAGAACAAGAAAATAAGAAACTAAGAAAATAAAAAAATAAGCAAAAAGCACTTATTTTCTTATTTTTATATTTTTTTATTTTTTTTTCTCGTGCTCTCCTTGCCATAGGCTTGATTGCTGTATATAATACTGCAACAAAGAATAAATTTCAAGTTTTATCGTGCCACCTTAGCTCAGTTGGCAGAGCAGCACATTCGTAACGTGCAGGTCTCGGGTTCGATCCCCGAAGGTGGCTCCAAAAAAACCAACTCATCAGTTGGTTTTTTTGTAAATCATTCGATTTTATGTGAAGAACTAAACAATAAATCCGAAATAACAAAGAATCAATCCAATGACTAAACAAACAACAGTGGTCAGATTCAAATAAAAATCAGATTTCATTAATGACTTTGCCAAAGATATCTGGAATTTCGGCAGAAGAAGAAACATTGCCCCTTTGATCAAAGAAGCCCAACCGAACAAGGTAATAATGATATACCAATCACCAACCCAAAGATTGTGAGCGCTTACTATTGCAAAGCCGACAACAAAGGCTGTTGCTCCGCAACAAAAAATTAAAGCCTCGTTCTTGAGCAATTTTTCAAATACTTCTTTATAAAAGTTCTTGTTAATAAACACGCCGAGACCGATTAGCAAATATACCAATCCAAACAATTTGGCCAAAAATAATGATAATTCCATATTATTTATATTTAATTTTTAGATATAAGATGATCGTAGCCAAAAATGTGGCAACTATATTTAGCAAAGCAATTGGTAAACTCCAGATCAAAAATCCATAAACAACCAACAAAGCCAAACCAAGGGTATATAAAATGTAACGCCAAAGCGAGATGTCATGGGTTTCTTTTGTACGCCAACTCTGAACAACTTGCGGAATCAAAGAAACCACAATCAATACGCCTGCTACATATCCAATTGTTTCAATAAACAATGTGTTCATATTATTATTGTTGAACAACTAAAAGATGCGGAATTAACAACTCTTGTATTTGCTGACGAATTGCCATATTGGCCTGATCCGGTTTAAAACCCTCTGGCCCGGCTGACAAAATAGGAACATCAACACCGTTATAAGAAGCAACCAAATTCTGACTCAATGGATCACCTTGATCATCATTAACGGTTTCGACCCAAAAAGAAAAATCAAAGTCATTTTCTGTATCAACAAACTCAGAATCATCTTTAAAATATACATGGCCACTGTATTGATCAAGTTCAAACTGAATATCATCAACTGCCCGATCATATTGCTCGGTCATTTGATGTTCATCAATTGCCTGCCAGGTCATAGCATCAACTTCTAACCATTGATTTTCAACTGACGGATCTGTTAATTTCAGATTTCTTCCTGGAAAATCATGTAACATCTCTTGACCTAATCCCATTTGAGTCAAATCCATTGTTGTTTCCGGTCTTTTTTCAGTTTCACGATTAATCTTACGCTGTCTTCCACGCTGAATCAGATCCTGATAATAGGCTAAGTCTTTGTTGAATTTTTCATTTCCAGCATCTGTAGAAGTTGTTTCAATGCGGTTTGAATTATCTTCTACTTGTACGCCTGGCTGTGGTGAAATAGCTTCAACAGCTGTAATAGCAACGGCTCCGGCCATAATCGCCGTAGCTCCGGTTTTAATCGAGCTCTTGTTCTTCGGTTGTTTTTTCTCTTCGGTTGGGTTAAAACCTTGGCGCTCGCGCATATTACATTTCAATTAACTGCCAAATCTTCGCTTGGGCCATTTCTTCCTCAACCACTTCTTGTAATCCCACTTTTTGAATTCCAATAATCGAAATATCCGCTTTTAAGACATCTTCTTCTTCAACGTAGCTTTCCACGTAAAATAATCCATATGCAAAACGGGTTTCAATAACCTCAGAATATTGCCCACTCTCAAGCTCAAAAATAGCTGACCCCCACTCTTCAGGCAGTTCCTCTTGGGCGAATAGACCAATTTGTCCACCACTCTCACTTGATGCGTCATCGCTAACCACAGTGGCTATTGTAGCAAAATCTTCGCCATTCAATAATCGCGAATAAGCATCATCGATCTCCGCCTTTTTCTCAGCCTGCAATTCAGAATCGTACAAAATATCATCTTCTAAAACTGAAGCGATCACAAACGGCTCAATAATATACTCAATAAAATCAGTCGTGTCCCAACCAAAACTTTCTTCAAGCATATCAGTAAAAGCCTCGGTACTACCGGCTTGGGCAATTGCCTTATCCAGAAAATCATTTTCCAGATCTAAATCATAAGCCAGCCCACGCTGTTTAATCATCTGATTCATCACCTTCTTTCGAATCAAATTATCAAGAATATTATTTAAAGCTTCAGCCTCAGTTGGTGCGGTTATTCCAAATTCTTCAGCCATGCCCGAGGTGTAATAAGTCATCAAACCCTCGTGCTGATCCAAAACTTTGTTAACTGAAATTGGGCTCCAATTGATAACCATGGCCGGATACGGCAAAATGCTTGAGCTTGTTCTGGCAATAGAACCGGTTGGATTGGTATATACCACAGTGGTTAGCACACCAAACAAAGCAACTATGGCGATAACTGCAATTAAGATTGATAAATGTACAACTGTAAACTTTTTCTTCTTATTCTCCATAGACTTTTAAATTAATGAATTGTTCATGATCAAAGAAATAATAATACCAACGTTGAGGGTTGGAAGCCTTAAGAGTTGTTAGTTGTGAATTGTGGGTAATAAGTTGTTCGGAATTGACTTCGGAACCGATTACTTGTTCTCCATCATCGTTGATAATAATTACCAAATTTTCCCCAGGATCTCCTAAACCAAGTCGTAAACGAGCTTCTTCTTCCAAATAAGCTTGCGTTTGCAGTTCTGTATTGAAATCAATGATTTCAAAATTGCGTGCTTCTAGACTTTCCGCATCTGCCCGTAAATTATTTATTTCACGTTGAATCTGATAATCACGCAAGAATTCACGTCCAAACGATAAAGATAGAAAAAACAAAATCAACAAATTAACTAACAGAAACATTCGAAGTTCCAAAATGCGACGGATAAAACTTTTTTTTGGTGCTGGCATGTTTAGTCTTGATCAAAAAAATCTGTTAAAGCTTTTTTTCGAAATCTGACTTGCGTAGTTTTAGCCATATCATCCAATTCATCTTCTGATAAATCACTGGCGATTCTTTTTACTCGACGCTCTTTAGGATCAATTGGCTCGCCACCAAGATCTGCTTCCCGAATATCGTTGATTAAATCATTAAGCTTAGCCGGAGTTTTTACTCGACGAATCTCAACATCATCAGCTGAACCAACGGTTACGATCTTAACCAGACCATAACCAAAAATCATTTGAAACAAGCCTTTTTTCTTAAAAGAAACGTCATCGATCTTGCTGTAAAATATGTCTGATGTTGTTCGAAAAAACCAACCGTGCTGATCAATATCAATTAAGCGTTTGTTTGTTACTACAAATATGGTTCGAGACCAAGTATACCAGGAGCGCAGTCCAAAAAACAGAGACGACAGAATCAGCAGGACAAATAAGCCAACTCCCCATTCACCTTGACGGAAAAGCGGGTACAAGAAAAACCAAGGTACGATAAACCAAACAGAAAACAGGATTAAGCGTGGCAGAAAAGGAATCCAATACTGTTGAACTTGCATTAGAACCTCTTCGTCTGGTTTTAGTTGAAAACTCATAAAATAATAAACTAAGAAAATAAGAAAGTAAGAAAATATGTACTGTGCTTATTTTTTTATTTTTTTAATTTTTTATTTTCTTATGCAACACCTTGCGCGCCTCTGCTCGATCATCCCATGGAATCGTTTTTCCATTCTTCACTGCCATCACCGGTTCACTTCCCTTGCCGGTAATAAGCACGATGTCGCCTTTATCCGCCAGGGTAATGGCTTTTTTAATTGCTTGAGCTCGATCTAGAATTCGATACAAATCCTCTCCTTCATGCGATCCGACCTCAAGCGCTCCGGCAGCTACTTGATCGATTATCTCCTGTGGATCATCATCGTATGGATCCTCATTGGTTACTATTGTAACATCTGCCAGCTCTGATGATAACCGCCCCAGCTTTGGTCGACGTGACACATCACGCCCGCCACCGGTTGATCCAACCAGATGAATGATGCGTTTATGTTCAAACATTTGCACGGTTTCGAACAGCTTAGATAAAGCTACTGGCTCAAAAGCATAATCAACGATCACGTTGAAAGGCTGGCCTTCATTAATCACCTCAAGCCGACCTGGTACAACCGGTAACCGGGCTACTGCGTCAGCAATAAGCTTGATATCAAACCCGAGCGCCAATGTTGTGGCAACAGCGGCTGTGGCGTTTTCAACGTTATGCAGTCCGATTGGGCCTAAGTGGAACTTTGTGTCTTTGATCGTGAAACTGGATCCTGAGGCTGATGTTTTGATCTTAGTCGCCTGGATGGGAACGACACCCGTGAGGGTGTCATTTCGCTTGACGCCCTTACGGGCGTCTTTCCCTCCGGTTCCAAACCCATACTTCTTCTCCGCCTTGAACTTCAGAAAATAATCAGCATGCTCTGAATCTAGATTTACAATGCTTATTTTCTTATTTTCTTGTTTTCTTATTTTCTTCCCCAAATGCTCAAACAACTTCCCCTTAGCTTTCTTATAATTCTCAAACCCACCGTGTGCTTCTATGTGTTCTGGCCATAGATTAGTTAGAAGCACAAGATCATAGTCGATGCCTAAGTGGCGATATTGTTCAATCCCTTGCGAGCTGGTTTCAACGATCGCATACTTGCATCCTGTACGTGCCATTTCGCGCAACATCTTTTGTGTCTGAAAACGTCCAAGCATGGTCATTTTAGTGGCATTAGTTGATTCTCGAGAACCAATTTTAAACGAATTAGTCGTTGCCCAGCCAACGGTTTCGCCACAATGTTCAATTATCCGCCCGATCCATTCCACAGTGGTTGTCTTACCAGAAGTGCCGGTTACTCCGATTACAGTTAGACCGCGCGAAGGATGACCATACAAAAAAGCCGCTATGATTGATAGCGTCCAGTGATAAAGCCGAAAGATAGGCTTTGGAATAATTTTTCGCAATAATCGTTTAAGCATATGTTAGCTTAAATATACCACGATTCAGTGATATTTATCAATTTTTTCAAAGTTATCCCCAATAGGGGTCAGACCCAGGGTCAGACCCCGGTTGACCTGGTTGGGGATAAAAAATCCCAGCCGTGCGAATGGCTGGGAGTATGCTTCGCCCCCCCCCTTGCTTAACAACTATTTATCAAAAACCATGTGTCTAAGCTCTTGAATGATCTGATCCTTTTCTCGCCGACTTCGCTTTTCTGATTCCAGCTCATCTTCCAGAATTCTGATCTTATTAGCCTTGTTGCTAACACTGACCATAAAGATCAGCGAAGCGACCGACCAATACAAGAAAGCGACAAGCTGAACCCATTGCCAAGCACTGACCACACCTCCCTCTTGCCAGGCCGTAATCATCGGCAACCCTAGACCGGTCATGATGATCAACCCAGTCACGATCATGAACACGGCCACGCGTGACTCAAGCACCAAAACTGGATTTCGATTCAGGAAATTTTGCTTTGACATTTCATCCTCTAGTAACAAATTTCTGAAACTCACTTCCCTTTTCTTCAAAATTCTTCCACAAGCTGTAGCTTGGTGATGCAGTTGATAATAAACAGATTTTTCCTGGTTCTGTGTTGCGGAAAGCAAATTCAACAGCCTGTTTCATACTACGCGTTCGCAAAATTTTAAAACCTTTAATTGAACTCAACATCCGCTTACCTGTATCTGGAAACAGAACAACGTTTCGAACCTTATACTTTCGCAACACAACTTCAAGTTGAGAAAAATCATATCCTCGATCCTGACCGCCAAGAAAAATTGTATCTACTTTTTGTAGTGATTTAATCGCGGCAATAGTAGATTCAGGTGTGGTTGAAATAGCATCGTCGTAGAATCGAATGTCCTTAAACTCCCCAACCAACTCTAAACGATGCGGTAATGGTTTGAATTTTTTCAAAGCTCGTTTAATCACCGCGTCTTTAATTCCAAACTGACGAGCAACCGTAATCGCAGCCTGAATGTTTTCTTGGTTGTGCTTGCCGATTAAAGAGCTTGGAAACTCTGACGCCCTCACGGGCGTCTTTCCCTTCAGGAACGAAATTGACTCAGATCGCGCCTGCTTAGCCCAAGTAACAAACCGTGGCTGCTTTGGATTGTAAATAAACAGATCAGATTCATTCTGGTACTTCACGATGTTCTGCTTGGCCTGATAATACTGTTCAATCGAACCGTGATAATCTAAATGATCTGAAAACAGATTTAAAGCAACAGCAATGTTCGGTGAAAATTCAATATCATCGAGCTGATAACTGGAAAACTCAATCACTAAAATATCTTTTGGGTCAACTCGACCCAACAAATAACCCAGCATCGGATTACCAATATTACCTAACAATCGAACCGGCTTGCCAGCCTCTTTCAAAATCGCGTAAATCAAAGATGTGGTTGTGCTCTTCCCTTTTGTACCGGTAATTCCAATGGTTTGATTTGAAATCTGAGAAAAGAACATGTTTGTTCCGGTTGTGTACGGGCGATACACCTGCTCTTTGGAAATCCCAGGGGTTTTGATGACAAGATCATAATCAGCTTGTTTTTCAAGATAGTAAGGATCATTATTCTTATCAGCAATTCCAACCTTTAACGTTGGGAATTTCTTTTTTATAAATCGACTTACGGCCTGTCCTTCTTTTGCATACCCTAGCAATAAAACGTTCTTGATTCCAAAAAACTTAAATCTGGTTGGCAATGTTGGAGCTGGTCCGGTTTGCATTACCCGATCAACCAATTTTTCCGGTTGTTTGATCTTTGACAAAAACTCTTTAACAATCAAATCAGATTTAAAACGCCTGCTCGCCAAATACAAAGCAACCTGAGATTCTTCAAAAGTACCAACACAATCAAAAGGTTTTAATTTACCAAACCCGAGCAGGTCGCGATATGTTGAAACTAGATCTTTATCATTCAATAAATTCTGACCAAACAATTTTATTAACTGTTGCTTTGGCAAAAATGCGGAAAAAAGTAAAAAGACAAAAGCACATTTTGGACACTGTCCGCACCATGGCCTATCTGAACGTGGCTTAAAAATTTTATAATACTGATTACAGCTGGTAAACAACGGCCAATATTTTTTATATTTAACAAACATTTCAACAATCCGGATTTCATAAAACGGTCGAAGCAGTGAAAAATATTTAACGCTCGGCGTTAAATATCTTGACGTATACTCTTGAAACAAACTTTCAAACTCTTGTGATTTACTCCATTGATGATTTATTTCCTGGCCTTTATATCGTAGGTTGCCAACATTACTGCTCTGTTCATTTCCAACAATAATATATTTATAGTCGTAGAGCACAGCGGAAAAAAGACTGATCCAAGCAATCACGGCTGAAATCGGAATATGACCGTTGTAACTATCTGGATAGTGACCAAAAATTTTCGAATCAAGTGTACGTCGAATTTTCAATGCCGGAACAGCGACTTTCTTAATTACTTGATCAATAGTTTTTGATTGTTGTTGTGTTTCAAGTACAAAAGCGGTTTGATCAAACCTATTTTCTTTAAGCAATTCCAAAACAACAATTGAATCCTTACCACCACCAACCCCGACCAAGGAGCGATCACGACGTGGCAAATCAAAAGCTTTTGTGCGAACGTTTGTATGATATGGAAACTTGGCTAAACGCTGTGGATCAATTTTGTTGCGATAGCAAAATTCGCCAAGCCCTTTGTGATAAACTGTATTCCAAAATTCCGCCTGATCTTTAGATAACTTGCGTGACAATTTAATCTGGTTCGGACAATACAGTTTGTAATAACTAATTCCCAGCATCAAATGCAAATCTGCCAACAAATTATCCAACAACTCTTTTGGCATCTTGCTTGTTGATACAGCCTTTGGTAAATCAATCGTTTCCGTAAACAAGAGTGGTTTTTGATGATCAAGATGAACAGCGTAATTAAAACTGATCCGCTTAGCTTTCGGATCAAAAGAGTAGGAAGTGAATTGAAAAAATGATTTCATATTAAAATTTTCCTAAGCGATACATTACCCGAACCCAGAACATGGCCTTGCCGATTTGATAGAACATTCGCAGGTATTGACCAATCGCTTGTGTCCAACCAACCTTTTCATATTTTCGGACAATTGTCAATCCCGGCATCTTAACTGAACCATAGACCAAACCATGTGATCGGCAGAAATAATTAAAAGCCGATTCAATCATAAAACCCTTCATATAACGCTCAGGGATATTTGAAATGATTGAACGACGCATAGCTCGTTCACCGCTGATCAACGGCAGTTTAGCTCCGATCGAAGTAATAAGCTGGCCCCGGTCTCGCAATCCAACATTCATGGCTTTGGATCCGGAAACAACCGGCAAGACAATTCGTTCAACATGCTCAGGAGTTAAACCGACTAAATCGGCATCAAAAAAAGCAATCACTTCAGCTTCAGTCACCTTTAATCCTTCAAGCATAGCCCCGCCTTTACCGTGTTGCTCCTCGAGCTCAACGACAATAGTGCCAGCAGCTCGAGCAATCTCAGCCGTAGCATCAACCGAAGCATCAGAAACGACCACAATCTCATTGACCGATGGTGCATTTTTCAAAGCCCGAAGAACCAGACCAAGGGTTTGTTCTTCATTGTGAGCTGGAACAATAGCTGCGACTGATGGTTGGGGCATAGGAAATAGATGATTAGTTCGGAGCAGGATTGTTGGCAGAATATTACCATTGTTAACTGACGGTACTATTGTTATCTAACGACAGAGATTGTCAGCAATTGTACCTCGTACTAACAATTGTACGCCCCACCAACAATCTCAGATATTCTGCTAACAATAGGACTCTAGGTTAACAATAGTACTCCTGTACTAACTATTTTTTCTCATCGAAATCTCATACATCACTTGTTCAAGATTTCGTAGATTCTTTTTTGCTTGATCAAATTTTGTTCGTAAGTATCCTGAAAGATCAAGGCCAAGCAAGAACTCAATCACTTTTTCAACCGTGCTTGTGGCAACTTTGACAGAATCATATCGCCCGGCAGTTGCTTCACGAATAGCATATCGAACCACTTCACCGGTTGCGTCTGACAAAGCGGCTAAATATGTTCCATGATCCATAACCCGCTTTTCAAGTAAATCAAATTTTCCGGTTTTCAAAAACTGTTCGAACAACAAGGCTTCGGCATACTCTTCGAGTGCCGCCTTATAAGCACCTTCATATTTCAAAGCCGGCCAATCTTTAAACTTAGCTTCGCTTTCTTTAAAAATATGCAAAGCTTCTTTCAGATGCTCGCTGGCGCCTTTTAGATCATTGCGATGCATGGCAAATATTGCTCGCTTGGATTTTGATAAAGCACCGTTAGATCGACCAATAATTTCACGTCGCATTCGTTCATACGTTGCGTGAGCTTTGCCAATGTCTTTTAGGGTATTTGGTTTTTTATTCTTAGGCATGTGTTTGTTATTAGTATTGAAATGGAAGGCTACCAGGCGGAGCCTGGCAGGGTTCCATTTTGTTATAAATCATCTAAATTATACGTAAACGAACCCAGATACGGATAATCACGCCAATTCTTAACCAAACCATCTTTAGCCGGATTCTCAAATATATACCTTGCCACTTTTTCAGTTGCCTCATCGCTTCTTAACACGTGATCATCAAAACTTTTCTGCCACAATTTTACTCCATACTTCTGTTTATACCAATAACCACTCAACTGCTTGAACAATGAAACAAACTTTACCAGATCAAGATCATACTCAGTTGGTTCGACTAATAGATGTAAATGATTTGGCTCGAAACAATATGCGTGTACATCCCATTTCATTTGATCAGCAACTGCCTTTAATTCTGAAATCATTTTCTCGACTATTGTATCTTCTGTGAATATATCAACCTTCCCTTCAGTACAAATCGTAATATGAAATCGGTGTGGATCTTTATACACTCTACGATCTAATCTGTTTGGTTTACGTTTAAAGTACATATTCTGAAATGGAAGGCTACCAGGCGGAGCCTGGTCCGGCTTCGCCGGAAAGCCTTCCTCTACATTATTGTTTCGAAACTTACAATGTAGAGAACCCTTCAGGGTTCCATTTTGCTAATATGGAAGGCTACCAGGCGGAGCCTGGTCCGGCTTCGCCGGAAAGCCTTCCTCTACATTAGGTTGTGCGGATACTGTGCCTTTTTACAATTATAAAATATTTAGCGATTTCTATTGCTACTAGTTTAACACAGCCAATGGCTAGGAGTAAGAGCCAGTCGTTAATATGCAACGGTACGATTTCAAAAATATTTTGAAAAAAGGGGTGAGTTACTGCCATGACCTGCAGGGCAAACCCGGCAATTACACCAACAACCAGCCATTTATTTGAAAACGGGTTGGTGTGAAAAATGCTCCGACGAAAACTCTTGATGGCAAAGACGTAGAACAAGGAATCAATAGCCACGGCGGTAAACATAATCGTACGCACATATTCAATCTCGTGAGCTCCCAGCAACCACAAGAAAATTCCCAACAATCCAATGTCAGTTAAAATCCCGACCAAGAAAATCAATTCTTTCATGTGCCGATTTAAAATCGGCTCATTACGTGGACGTGGCGGCTCTTTCATCACATCCGGCTCCCCTGGTTCTAAAGTTAAAGCTACATTTGGAAATCCATCAGTTATCAAGTTGATCCAAAGAATATGAACTGCTAGAAGCGGAAGTGGAAATCCAAACAACACAGCAGACCCGATCAAAACCATTTCAGTAAAACTGTCGACCAAGAGATAGGCCGTGACCTTGCGAATATTATCAAAAATAACTCGACCTTGCTCAATGGCAGCAACAATTGTTTTTAAAGCACTGTCTAGTAAAACCATATCAGCGGTTTCTTTGGTCACCTCCGTTCCATTTCCCAAAGCCACCCCAATATCAGCCGCTTTCAAAGCCGGTGCATCATTTATTCCATCCCCGGTCATAGAAACAACTTCGCCACGTGCACGCCACGCTTGAACGATTCGAACTTTGTGCATTGGTTCAACTCGT
>JBDRNK010000109.1:0-24342 GCA_043811105.1 Candidatus Uhrbacteria bacterium | reverse complement strand
AAATTGTTTTTTGCGACCAAAGAAGCAAAAAACAATCCTTGAAACCCCTTTTAAAATAAATAAAAAAACTTATTATTCCTTATTCTAAAAAAGCAGACTGAGAAAAATTTAAAATAAAGAAAAAAATTTATTTCATATAACGTTTCGGAGTAAACGAAGTTCGTTTTCCGATTTTTATTGATTATTTTGTTAATTTAACTGATTTTAGTATATCGGTAAATCTCTCTAAGTGCAACCAGTAAAGGAAAACGAATTTGGGAGAGAAAATTTTGCAATCCTTAATTTAAAAAGTCTAATAACGCAAAATTTTTGAACTGTTTACTCCGTGTTGTACGATGTAAATTTTTTATTTCGTGTTTAATGGAACTAACTAAATCTGATAGAATAGAAAATTTGATTTTTTGTTTTTAAAAATGGGAGAGGGGAAGTGAAGGGGTGAATTCCATTTTTAAAAACTCCTTATCATTTATTTACTGTTTTATTCATTTTTTCAAGTTTTTTGAAAAAATTACTTAATGGTGGTTTAAAATACTTTTTAAATAATTTGTCAATAGTTTTTTTATGTTCTTTTCCTCTTTTTTGCATCTTATAATTGTCTAATGAAATTTGTTTTGAAGTTAATATTAAATCGATTATTCTTTCTTTCTGATTTTGCTCAATTTTATATTTTTGAATATTACTTTCAATTACTAAGTGAGTAATTTCGTGCAAAATTGTATTAATTTTAGATTTTGAATTTATATTAATGATAATTTGATTTGGTAAAAAATAAGATCCGCCGACGCCGTATTTGGTAAGGATTAATTCATATTCTTTTTTGGCTTTTTTCCCACAAATATTTTCCAAATTACTAATAAATTTTTTTCCTATTACAGAATTTTTTTTTAAGATCTTATTTTTTGCATTCTTGTAATCTTTTTCATTATATTCATTTTTAAGTGCGATATTTATTTTTTTTAAATTATCAATTTCAGGATTGATATTTTTCGGAAAATGAGGACGATATCCTAATTTATTATACCATGGTAATTTTTTAATAGTTTTTTCTATCCTTTGTTCCTCAAGCCTTATACTGTATTTTATATTTAATTTCATATAATTATTTTCTTTTTGTCATTTGTGCAATTTTTTCTGATACTCGCCTTATTTTTATGGTTTTATGTTCTAGTCGAATTGCTTTAGTAAATCTATGCACCCCATCAAGAATAATCCATTTTCCTTTATGTAAATAAATTTCAATAGGATATTTTAAATCTGCTTCATTTACTTTGTTTGCATGAAAAAATTCTTTATTAAAATTTTCAATTAACATTCTTGGAGTTAAATTCCAGTCATTTGTTCCTTCCTGTTCAAGATATGGAATATCTAAATTATATTTTATTTCAGAAATAGGAATTTCTTCAATTGGAATATCAACTGCCCATAATTTAGGTTCATCAGTCTTAAATTTTGTGTTTAATATGTCTGGCAATGGCATACTTATTTTAAATAAATTGTTTTCGTAGCGTAGCGGAGGCAAATATGGGTGGAGGCTTTTGTATAAAAGCCGTAACCAGATACACGCTGTTCGTATAATGAAAGCGTACCGAATGTGGTACGCTTTCACCGGTGAGGTTCCGCGTAACGCCGTGTTGGGGTTTTATCCCCGTCGCCTAACGTGCGGCCTCCGGTTCAAAGCTCAACTAAGCGGATAAATTAGTTGGGGCACTTGTCCCCGTATAACACACGAATCTGCTTGTAAGGCTTTTTCTCGAAGGTAGTTACTTTGCTCACCACTTCTCTTCTTTTCTTTCTTTTCTTCTCTTGCCCCTTTTACTCTTAGTATAGTCAAATATATATGGATGTCAAACACTTTATTGGTATAGATGTGTCCAAAGCGGATTTCTATGCTTGCTTTGATGAAACAAGGCCATCGGTTAAATTCGCCAATACTCCGGCAGGTATTCACTCCTTTCTTCAACATCTTAATAAAACACAGAGTAATAAGAACAATACTGAGATTGGTCTGGAATCCACGGCAAGTTATCATTATCTTCTTTGTTTCAAATGTACGGCTCTCGGCTTTACGGTCAAAGTTATCAATCCGCTCACGGTTAAAAAACAAAACCAGACATCCTTGCGCCGAGTAAAGAATGATCAAAAAGATGCCGTCCTTATCCGACATTGCCTTGTTCAAGGCTATGGCTACGCCTTTCAAGAAACCGTTGATACCCTAACTATTAAAAGTCTGGTCAGACAAAGAAACAGTTTGGCTAATTATCTTTTGAAGATCAATCGACAGATTAAGGATATCGAATACAAACAGGCCTGCGTTGGTGTGTCGCTACCCAACCCTTATCATGAAATACAGCGTGTTTTAGAGGAGAAATCCAAAGAATTGGAGTATGAACTGAAACAACATAAAATAGAAGAACAGCGCCTTCTTCGAACCATTCCCGGAGTCGGTCCTTTAACAGCCGCGGCTTTTATCTCCGAGGTTGGGGACATCAGACGGTTCAAAGAACCAAAACAACTCACTGCTTATATTGGTCTGGATTCCAGAGTTCATCAGTCAGGTACATCAATTCATGGCAAAGGTTATATTTCCAAACGAGGTAACAAGATACTACGAACCAGACTCTATAACGCCTGCTCCGTGGCTGTCCTTCGTCCGAATACTTTCCAAGTCTTCTTTCAAAAGAAGATCTCTGAAGGCAAGCCTTACCGAGTGGCTCTTATTGCCACGATGAATAAGATGGCTCGAGTGATTCATAGTGTTTGGACCAACAACCAACCGTTTACCGATCCCACCTTGAATCCAAAAGAGACCTCTTAGGTCTCTTTTATCCACAGAATGGTGTTGACGGAGATATAATTAGTTATGTGATGTAAATTTAACCCGTTCGTAATTTATCCAAAAGCTCGTTTTTATCAACTTCAATTTTTGCCAAATTGGGCCAAGTATCTAACCCATCATCTTTAAACCTTGGAAGCAAATGAAAATGAAAATGGAATACTGACTGCTGTCCGTCCTTTCCGCTTGCATGCATTAAATTCATGCCTGTCGCATTTATTTTTTGTTTATATTCTAATGTGAGTTTTTGGGCGACTTTTACTAAATCACAAAGAATGTCTGCTGGTATATCGTACAAATCAGCATAATGCTTTTTAGGTACAACCAAGGTATGTCCATAAACTTCAACTTTCTTTGGCAAAAAACAAATCACATTTTCATTTTCATGGATAATCTTTGCTGGTGCTTTTCCGTTTACAATTTGGCAAAAAATACAATCATTCATAATTTTATTAGATTAAGGGCTAAATTTATTTCACATAACGGGCTGCGGCTGATGCGAAGTGGCTCCCGCCGTAGGCGGGGGCATTTCGCATAGCCCGCTGTTAGGCGCTGTCGCGAGCGAAGCGAGTGGCATGTGCCGACACAGCGGCGTCAGACGCAGCCCGTTAGGACGACACGGGTCTCGCCGGGTGGCGAGACGAGAGCGAGCACAGCTCGCGATGGCGTCCTAACGTTTGCGTGTATGAGAAGTTTCGCCGACTTCCTTATTATTTTATCATAGAGGAGGCAAAATTTGGGTGAAAGAAAAAGTGCAACCTTTGAAAATTATTAACGCACTTTTTCTTGAACCTCATACACGCTGTTATATGATGTAAATTTTATCACGCCGTTGTAATTTCACCATTCTCTATTTTCAGCACATCGCCAAAAAATTGCATATTATTATCTTCAACAATTATTCCATCGCCGTCTTTGCATGCATAAATAACTGATTTGCTCTTCTTGGAATATTCTTTCAGCCTCCGTGCAATCTCAATATTGTTAATATCGAAATGAGGAAAAAATTCAAAATCGTTAAATCCAAGAGCTGAAAAATCTTTTATACCGACGGTGTTTTGATCACCACCAATATCATCATCAATTGATGTTACAGAAATAGTTTTGGACATTATAATACTGCCAGCAGAAACACCAATCAAAACGCCACCTTTTTCAACAAAGTTTTTTAGAATCGGAATAAAATTACGATTTTTCAGCGAATTGAGAAAGTAATATGTGTTTCCCCCAGAAAGAAATATCGCATCGCAGGATAATAATTCGGAAATTTTTTCCTCATTGTATTCTTGATCAATATCAAAATAGAGCAAATCAGTTATGTCAAATTGTTTATACCACTCAACTTTTTGATTGAAATACTTTCTTGTTAAATCAGATTGCGATGGAATATATGCAATTTTTGGTTTGCTATCACCGAAAAACTTCAAGAAAGCCTCGTCAACTTGAGTTTTTCCACTAACTTGGTCGCTGTGTAGTACTAGTTTTTTCATAATTTTCTGCACTAAGTGATAAAATTTATTTCATATAACGCGCGCGGATGATCCAATGTTTCTTGAAGCAAATCCCGAAGGGTTTGCGTAAAGAAATGTTGGATATCCGTTGATATACGGAGTTCCGCGAAGCGGAATGGAGTATATCGGCGGAGATATCCGCGCGCGATATTCGCAAATGGAGCGCAGCGGAATTGCGAATATCTGGTTGATATCCAAACTTTATAACCAGATTGTAACAACATCTTGTGTGTTATACAAACCTTTGAGATGTGTAAATATGGAAAACACCTCAAACAATTCTGATTGATTTTATATTTGCGCTTTAGATTATTCAATCGAAAGCAGGTTTGGATTTGTGTTCCAAAGATATTGCTGGCCAGGACCAATGATTGAGATTTGATCGTCTACAACTAAAACCGCTTGTGAATCTGTTATTCCGACCAATGGATCACCGGCTTGTGCAAACTCATTGATTTGTTCGGCCGTCCCGGATTCAAGGTCTTGATTGTAGTGGGGAGTGATACTAAATGGAACCAAATTAAGTCCGGTGAATTCTGTAATTCCATATCGATCACAATCACCATACTTACTGACCTCAATGCTCGAACCGGCCAGGATACTGCCGGCACTTACGCCGACATATATTTTTCCTTGACCGATTAATTCAGACAACTTAGAATCAAATCCACTTTTTCGTACATGGTCCAGCAGATAAAACGTGTTACCGCCTTCGACATAGATGATATCGCAATCATCAAGCACTTGATGTTCGCTCGGATTCTTTATGTCAACATCAATCACTTTAAAACCAATATCAACCAACTCTTGTCGATCAACCGCGGCGTAA
Organism: Candidatus Uhrbacteria bacterium; assembly: GCA_043811105.1. GTDB lineage: Bacteria > Patescibacteriota > Patescibacteriia > UBA9934 > CAZDDW01 > CAZDDW01. The sequence continues at coordinate 19,169 of JBDRNK010000109.1, read as the reverse complement.
GATTTATCAGACTCAACCTCAACGGCCACTGGTATGTATCCCACCAGGGTTTGCTCCGGCTCTTTGCCGACCAGTCTAATCAAATGATCTTTAATTTCTCCGGCCAGTCCAGCCGATGTCAACAATAATTTCATATTACTACTCAGTTACTGGCTGGTTTAAGAAAACCTGGTCTGGCATAACCCACTCAGCCACTTCCAAAGAATTACATGTCGCTGCCTGCACGGCCAATTGTTCGCCGGTTATTGGCTGACCACCGTATGGATATGACCAAGCAATGATCTCTCCGACCGAGCCTGGCATTGATCGACAACCGCCGTTCTCAGAATACGGACAGGTGTTATAACTGAATGTACCAACATCTTGACAATTCAACTGCATTTGAAACTCGGCTTTCCATAACGAACCAATATAATCAAAGCAGGTACTGCTACTATCAATCACATTGCACGATCCATGCACCTGATAGTTCTGAGCTACTTCCTCGAACAACTCTTGAACTTCTTCGTACTCAATTTGCTGGTCCTCAGGCAAACCTTGAGAACACCCGCCACCGACCAAAACCAGAATCATGGGCAATATAAAATATTTCGTTTTATTCATAATCAATTTCTTTAAGACGTTTAAAGTGGCAAAACAATTAAATAACGGATCAAGTAGCCAACAATGAAAGAAACCAGGGCAACACCAAAACTTATTCCAACCATTTCAAAGAAACGCTGAACAAAAGAAAGCTTGTTGGTTTTGGCAATGTAATACGTAAACCCGGCAATAATAAACAATGCTGTTACCAAAGTAAAAATCAAAGCAGTAGTATAACTGGAACAAATAAAAAACGGTGCTACCAACAAAAACACAGTTATTATATATGCAATTCCGGTATAAATTGCCGCACGAATCGGGCTATGACCATTACCATCGATTCTAATTGATAAATACTCTGAAGAGGCCATTGATAAAGCTGCGGCGATTCCAGTGATCAAACCAACCATAGCGATTAGTCGCGTTTCTTGCAAAGCTAAAGTAAATCCGGCAAGTGCTCCGGTCAATTCAACCAAAGCATCGTTTAAACCCAAGACTATCGAACCAGTGTATTTCAAGCGTTTGCGTCGAAATATCATATTACTTCTATTCGAGCTTTAGAGAAGAAATCATATCAAGCAATTCCTGATTATCATCTTCTTGATCAAAAATGCGGAAAATATAAATCATATCTTCAGATTGAACAGCATAATGAATGAAGGTATATTGATTGTAATCGACAACGAACTTTTTGAAAGTATAATCACCAATTATTATATCCTCAAAGTTTATTTCCTTGGTCTCATACAAAGTCTGAAAGTATTCAAGCATTGTCCCTGAAGTCTGATAAGAATAAATATTAATATCCGGGACAAGATCGCTTGGGGTATCCAAACGAGGGTTGCGATAATAAAAATAACGATCCTTTGTCCAAAGAGCATCGGGACTGCGTTCATATTTGTCAGGATATTCAAAACTAAATCCTCTACCTTGATATCCAACCTGCTGGTATTCAATTTCCACAATTGGTAGATCAGCCTGTTTTGTATCAGCATTGGTCTTAAGCCAATAGATACCACCGACAAGCAGTAAAGCGACTAATAAGATAATGATATTGTTCCTCATATTAAGCTTATTTTACTAAGAAATATTGATTTGGTCAAATCACTTTTTTTGATCGCCACCAAATCTTCGGGAACGATTTGAAAACCAAGTCAAAGCATCATCAAGATCCTGTTCAGCAAAATCCGGCCAATGTTTATCAATAAATAGTAATTCAGAGTAAACACCGCTCCAAGTCAAAAATCCGGAAAGACGATGCTCACCACTGGTTCGGATGATCAGTTCTGGATCTGGTAGACCAGCAGTCCATAGTTGATCGGCAAAGATCTCTTCGGTTACCTTGTCCGAACTAATGCCGGCGTCGATCAGCTTTTGAACACCAGCAACAATCTCGGCTCGACCGCCATAGTTTATGCAAAGATTGATTTGCGCAGCTGTATTATTTTTTGTCCGATCTTCAGCTTCGTTAATCGCTTTGATCAACTTGTCTGATAATTCACGTCGACGACCAATAACTCGCAAGCGGATATTCCGCTGCACATAATAATCAACTTCTTTGGTCAAAGCCAGATACAGTAAGTCCATCAGATACCCAACTTCTTCCTGACTTCGTTTCCAGTTTTCTGTTGAGAAAGCGTAGACTGTTAGATATTTGATCCGGCGAGCCAAACACCAATCCCCTACTTCTTTCACTCGATCATAACCCCGCCGATGACCTTCAAAAGTCGGCAGATTACGCGACCGAGCCCAGCGCCGGTTTCCGTCAAGGATAATTGCTAAGTGTTTTATAGACATATCTAGCTTATTCTACGTTAGTTTAGCTGTTGTGTCAAAAATATTCTGAATAAAAAAAGACCCGAGAGAGGGTCAATTATTCACTGATCAGTGGAACTAGATCTTGTCGCAGAGCTAGCCAACGCTGAATGAAGTCGTCGTAAATTGAGTGATTTAGCCGAGCAACAGCTCGAGCCACGTCGTCATACAGTAGAACAAATCCATTTACTGAAAGATCATGAATGTTTTTGATTTTACAGCCTGGCGGTGGATTACTTATGTTCGTATGCACCGTTTTGATAGTGCAAACCAGTAGAGCGGCAAAGCAGACCAAGATGTCGCTTTTCATCCGACCACTGAATGACCGAGCGTGCTTTAGGGCCTGATCAACTTCGTTTTGTCGAACAGACTCGAGCATGAACAAAACAGCATCAACAATCTGCACAACCGGCAGGCCACAATCATATACCACCTGATTTCGATTGAACGAGTTGCCGGCGACCACACCATGGACGATCAAGGTAGCGGCACTGGCGTTTTCGGAAATACCATGTTGCTGAAGGATTCTGACCAATAGATTCAGTTGCTCTGGATCCCAATCGTTGATAATATTTTCACGATAAAGCCTCTCAGAAACCGCTTGCAAACTAATCCCATAAGCCACTGCCACTGGCACTGACATTCCCAACAGAATATCGGACTTAATTTTCATTGTTCGCATTTTACCTCCAGTGAATGAACAGAGATACAAAATACCAGCTTTTCACCCATCCGTCAAGCGTTGACAGTGATATATATACCTGATCTTTAATCTAATATTGTACAAATATATACACATAGTGCTAATCTGAATATATTAGGTGGGGCGCAGAAAGGAGGTTAGATGTCTACCTGTATCTCGCCGGATTGTACCAAGCCGATCTTTGCTGAAAACTTCTGCTATGGTTGTTTCATGCATCAGCGTGAACCACAACCACAAGGCGGGGTTTCGAATCCACCCACAAAATGTGCTACGCCACGCTGTAACAAGATGGTCAAAAAGGGGAAATACTGTGCCAAATGTCTGTGTGTTCGAGGAAAAACAAAAAAGTAGCACCCAACAAACCCTGCTCGATCTAATCGGGCAGGGTAAATTTATTAAAAAACCGATCCTGAGTGGATCGGGTTTTAGATCAAGGCCATGCCACTGACACGATGCCAGCCCAGGCGATTTCGATCTGCGTCATAGACCTCTTCGTAGCAGGCGAACTTTGCGAAAATGTCTAGTGAACCATCACCGTCTCGAGGCCGAGCGACGTCGTTGATGTAGGTCAAACCACCCTGGCTGAAAATTTCTCCACGAGACGCACGAAAGCGCCGAGCTTCCCAAGTACGGATCAAGGCCTGCTTGACCAGCTTCGAGGCTTCCTTGGTATATTCACCATGAAAATGAACGAACCAGACCGGAATGCCACAGAAAAAGATCGTTGTCGAACCACGGCTGAAGTTGCTGGCCGGGACTGAAGTCCAGCGATCAATGACAATCCAGTCACCGCCATCTGTCCATGAGACATGCTTGGTAAAAGGCTGGCCAACACTGGTCATGGCTTCACCACCGGAAGCCCAGCTGTTCTCCAACATGGCTCTGAAAAAGTTCTCGCGAATCTGTTCCAGAGTCGGCATGATTTGACTCATGATGTCCTCCTATTTCTCGTGTTGATAGCTTGACAGATTATGACTAAAATGTCAAGATAAACAACCGCAAACGGACCTTGCAACAAACTAGGAGATAAGCCGTGAGTGCTGAACTGAAAATACAGAACCTGTCTTCACCACGAATACTGTCACCTCGCCTACACAATCTCATGATCACAAACTACCGTAACTGGTTGCTTCCAGAGCTGATTCGTTTGGGTGGTAATGATTTGTGCGATCTGTTCATTGAAGTAGTCAATTTGATGGAAAAAATACGGTCGTTGCAAACTGATCGACTGGTCATGCTTCAGATAATTCCAGGCTCTTCTTTGCACTATTTGGGCAAGTCTTTACGTCGACTTTGCAAAAATTGCCCAGCAAGCATTATTCCCGTACAAGGTCTGATGGCGGACTACATGGTCATTAAGGGAGAGATCGCTGATTTTTCGCTACGAAGTTCAGATCCGATTCAACCTCCGGAAACAATGTCTGATGAAGAGGTTGGTGAGATCAGAAAGGTCTTGGCAGGACTTGGTACGCTTCAGGAAGTATCAGGCTGTTACTTCTCTGCCGCCCACACCTACCATCGCTGCATTGTTGAGATGGCTGAAATACTTGAACAGTCTGAGCCTGATGATCCAAGACGCTGCATGTTTGTTGCAACTTGGCAGTATGTTTCAAGTCATTTCACGGCAAAATCTCGGGCACTGCTAATGGAGCTGTCATTTCTTCTGAAGAAGAAAGATCCTGATGATCAAATATGCATAGCATCAGGAACCGAGATCATGCCACGTGCGATTCAATACCCAGAGCTGATGGAGCAGGTAGTTAACAGGGGCAACCTCAACGGCACCTTGTGGATCATTGATCATTACAAGGATCTGCCTTTTCCAGATGCCCACACCGTACTGGCCTTCTTCAACAATGTTGCCACGATTGCCATGTTAATGAGAGACTACGCTGGAGCAAGGCAAGCTTTGCAAATTGCTCTCAGTCACTGTCTTACAAGACCACCAACTGTACTAATCAACAACATTGAGTTGCTTGACATGCTGGATCCCAAAATCCAAGCTTAGTCCATAAACCAAAACCCCGGAACGCATCCGGGGCCTGCCCTGTACCCTACGTGGTACAGGGATTTTTATTTTCCAAAATAATTTTTCACCGCAAACTCAAATTGTTCGATGAATAACTGCTTCAGATACGACAATTTATTCTGCTCGTAAAACAACAATACAGCTTTCTTATATTCAACCGGCTTTACGTTCCGATACGATAAAGGACAGAGATCGTACGCCATTAATATTGCATTGGTGACCAAACGACTGGTGCGTTTATTACCGTCTTCGAAAGGCTGGATATAAGAGAGCATGCTCAAAGTGACCAAGGCCTTGGCAAACGGATCAGCTATCTTGTTAACTGTACGGCAAGTTAGTTCGAGTGCTCTGCGGACATCAGCTTCTGTTTCCGGTGGTGAATATTTTGTTCCACCAATTCCAACAGCTACTTGTCGCACTTTCCGCGACACCCCAAGACCATCCAACAACAACCAGTGTAGATCTTCGATCTTGGACACAGACAATTTTTGAAAAACAGATTTGTTGTCTCTTAGATAATCCAAGGCACGTTTGTGATTTAGAATCATCACTGCCTCAGCTCGGTCATGACCCAATGACTCTTGATGTTCTTTAATCAAATGTTCAGTTTCCAGCAATGAATATGTATTGCCTTCAATCCGTGAAGATTTCCAAGATAACTCAATAGCCAAACGCTCAAATTCTTTTTTTAAAATAATCTCAGGCAAAGAACTAATCTTGTCACGATATTCTTTTGCCAGATTGTTTAGATGTTCTGATTCTTGTTTAGTAAACAAATCATCAAGTTGATCAAAAACAGGCCAATTAAATTGTTCTTGCACTTTTCGTTCGTCAGTGTCAGCTTGAAAATATTCTTTAATATCAACAAAACCCAAAAGCGGATTCTTAATCATGCTTTGATATCTTACACTTCGCCCTCCACCAGTTCTGACCAACAGACCCTTTCTCATCATCAGATCAAGATCGCGAAGAATCGTTGGTTTTGAAATACGATCGAAATCCAGCTTCAGGGTTTCTAAAAGTTCTTTTGCTGATACAATTCCCTGCTGATCAACCATCTGTAGAATCAGTTGTTGCCTCTTATTAAGCTTAAACATAATTTATTTGTCTCATTTCAACACACTAATTGTATCAAAATGAGACGAAAAACAAAACCCCGGAACGAATCCAGGGTTTTTAATTTGACACGCTTCCCCCTTCGCTCTTCGAGCTTCGGGGGACAGGTACGCGTGTCGGTCCCTACTTATTTAACTTAGCAAAAATTGCTCCAGCGACCACGCAGTTAACCAGATTCATTACCAACCAGCTAACAATGATCCCTAGCGAAAGTTGGAAGCTGGAATAGCTCATCCACATTCCAGGGATTGCTAGAACCAGCCATACGGAAAGTCCGAAATAAAATGCACGCTGACAACAAGCACCCTTGAACATCTGTTTAATTTTGCTCCATACCCAAGCCAGGATAATACCAAGCACGAAGTAGTAAGCGAGAAACAGATAGGTCATCCGCCAATCTTCCCAAGCACGGAAGATGTCGGTGTTAGCGTACTCAGTCGCGATTGATGGCCAAATCGTACCAAAGATGTAGCTGAGAATCATGGCCACGATGAGCATGACCAACCCAGCCAACAAACCAGGTAAAATTATTTTTTTCATATATTTTTGTTATGAATTTTGTTCTAGATATTTATAATAACACGATTTGCAATAGATTGTGCGGTTTGGGTAGGTTTTATTTCGAGCCACTCTGATATTTTTTTCGCACTGACTACAAGTTACTTCTTCAAAGACGCCTAAATTTCCTTCCCAATACAATTGTTTAACTCGGGGGATAAAATGAACGTTGGGTGGTGCTAGGCGATGTTTTTTGTAAAAATCAATCTCTTGCTTAATAAAACCAAAGCGACGATTCACAGTAGTATCTAAAATCGGTACCCCAACCCATTCAACAGAATCAAGATCATCTATACAATCCGGTATCTCAGATACGTTTCGTATGTTTGTTGTTTCAGTCAATTCTTTCCCAATCGCGCCCATTGACTCCGGATCGAAATCAAGAGCACCAAAAATTTTCCCCATATCTGATGCATCAAAAACCAAAGCTCCGGCGTCTGGAAAATAGCTTGGTGAATATTTGGCTGGAAAATATTCACCATAATCACCACGTTCAAGCATGTTGCATTTTATTTCATCAAGTTTTTCCCAATACTCATTCTCGGTATATTGCTTGTTGAAAATACAATATCTTTTATGACGTAGTCCGGAACAGGCAAAACAATGCTCACAATTTATGCAATTCATACAATACTCCACATAACCACACTTAAAAGTTTCGTAGCAAAAATAAGATCGAGTACACTCCGAAGGAACAGAATAATAACAAAAACTGCAAAGATGGGGGCCGGCGCAAAAAGCACAATCGTTACAAGCGCCATGACCGTAAGCCACGTAACATAAATCACGTGAACCTGGTTTCACTGCAAAACAATTTGTTAGATTAGTACAACCGACTAAATACTCGCCGGTACAATTTTCAACCGCTTCATTGAAATTCTCCGGCCAGATCGTATCTTTCTCGATCATCTGATGAAACTGCTCCATATATATATTCACTGAAGAACGGCAACCGAAGTCAACTTCTGAAATACGTTTTTCATATTCTTCTTTAGTCAATTGTTTATTAAACCAAAGATACTTCTTGTAGCGTTTATTTGAAGATCCAAAACAATACTCACAATTACGGCAATCAAATAAAAATGCACTATCGATGCAATCAAAACTCTCTCGAACATATTTACAACCATGAATCCGATATGAATTTACCACATTATAAGAATTGAAAATGTCTTTAGATAAATATATCTCAGCGGAATCTTCTGTATTATTAGTGCAAGAACAATTAATTGAACGCTTGGTGTCACTGGCTAAAACAAAATAACTATCTTCGCAACCAAGCGACACAAGTGATATGGAATTATATGTTGGTTTTATGTCCTTCGACGCGGACATTGGAACCTGTTTATTGAATTCGTCAAACTGTTCGAAGAACGAACGATTAGAATCGTAATCAGCAATGATATGACTGAAATCCTTATCAAACCATTCCTTGTCAGGCAAAACCTTATATCCACTTGCAGGATGAATATAACTTAATACAGGCTTCCCTGTTTCAGCATGTGGGTTATACCACCATTGCCAACCACAAAAATATGCCGTCATTAAACGCCAGCGAGTTAGTGGTGAATATTTCGATGGTGGGACATTAAAAATCCGATATTGTTTTATCTCATCCTCATCCATCACCCACTTCTCACCAGTCAAATCACAAACCCGCTCGCCTGGTTTGAGGGAGTCTAATATTTGGCTAACTTTCAAGTCAAAATTAGGTGTGTTGCTCATATAGTTTCATCGCCTGTCCCCCGACCTGTCCTTCGAAGCTCGAAGAGCGAAGGAGGAAGCTTTAGCGAAGGGGGATATTTTGGGGTTTTGTGCATAATTTATTTGACAATATTATAGAAACAGGTTATTCTTTAACCACAAAGGGCTTCGGCCTCCGAGAACCTCGTCCCGTAAGGGATTGAGGTTCGTTTTTTATAAATAATTTTTTATTAATGTTTTGATATCTAGAAATTGATCTTCAGGCAAAGTTCTAATCTTTCGAATCAAACGTTTACTACTGATAAGTCTTATCTGTGACAAAATTACAGAAGATTTCTTACCATTGTATTCGAACTGATAGTAGTGTTTCTCTGTCTTATCTTTCCCTGTAAGGGGTAGGATCCAAAGCACCTCGAAATTAAACACTCTTAGTATCAGTACTGGACGTTCAAATCTGTTATGCTTTCCATCTTGTTCATAGCCTATATTCATCCCTAAACTTGCCCACCAAATTTCACGCTCTTTGAAATATTTTTGTTTCTGTTTTGAAAAATGAATCCGAACCTTCAACTTTGTCCAGTTAACAAAATCAAGAAACTTTTCTTTATCCATATTGCTCTAAATATTCAAGATAACAAGGCCGGCAATAAATTTTGCGATCAGGATAAGTTAGATTTTTTGCGATCGTAACAGGCTTATTGCACATTTGACAGTTTGACTCTATAAACTCTGGCTTGTTCAGAATCAGTTCTAGATCCAGCATCCTACTACGTGGATGTTTACGCGGTGGCGCAATGTTCAGTCTCTGATACAACTCAAGCTCGGGACGTAAATAACCATAGCGTCGGTTTACCACATCATCTTGATACATTGTATTTGTTACTGATTCAAAATCTATCTGAGTAACACAGTCCGGAAGCGAATCAGGTGATTGCAATCTTGCCGGATCAATTTCCGGACCTTCTGCACCATGACTAACCAAGTCAAAATCCTCTGCACCGAGCTTAATCGCCATATCGCGGTCAATCTCATAAAGATCCAACAAACAGGTCCAGTGTTGGGTGGAAAAGCGCAAGTTTGGAATATCGCCATATTCGCCTTGATCTAACATCTGACATTTTAGATCATCAAGGACTTTCCAATAATCTTCCTCAGAATATTGTTTATTCAAGATACAGAATTTTTTCCGCACCAGACCAACACAACCAAAACAGTTTTCACAATCATTACATCGTTCACAATATTCAACGTTCTGACTATTGGTTACAAAGTTCATGCAAAACTTTGCGTCTTTGCAGTTGGTCACACCAGTGGAGTAATAACAATCAGAAGCTCCGGTTGCCCCACCGCAGTAGGCACAATCATGAGAAGGTGCTCCAAGACAGAAAGTTACATGATCAAGATCTCGAGAACCGCCACGAATATGGTAACACTCACGGGCATTTGTTGTATCTTCAAGATACTCACCAGTTGAATTTTCGCAATTGATATTTACATTCTCTGGCCAAACAGCCTGTTCTTTTAAGAATTGTTCGAAACGATTTTCGTATTCTTGTTTAATTCGAGATGACGAAAGGTCAACTTCTTTCATTCGCTTCTTGTATTCACGTTCTGACAATTGTTCATTAAACCAAAGATACTTTTTGTTTCTTTTGTTGGCTGCGCCGAAACAATGTTCACAGTTGCGACAGTCAAACATAAACGTACAATCAATGCAGTCAAGGCAATCGCGGACAAAGTTACAACGATGCAATCGTGAGGAATTCAAAACATTGTATGAATCAGCAATATTTTTGCCCATCATAATCTCAGCCGAATCCTGACAATCAAAACCATTTGAACAATAAAAACAACGTTTAGTTCTGCCGGCCAAAACGAAATAGCTATCCTGGTCGCCGAAAGACAAGAAAGCGATTGAGTCTTCTGGTTGGACAATGTTGTCATGAGCTGGTCGCGGTACTGATCGGTTCAACTCGTAATACTGATCTAGAAATGATCGACTAGAATCAAGATCTTTTGCTAATTCAGAAAAATCTCGATCATACCATTCTAAGTCTTCGAGTACTCGTATTCCTGTCGCCGGATGGATTGTTGAAAGAATTGGCTTCCCTGTTTCGGCGTGCTTGTTATACCAGATATTCCACATAACAAAATATCCATGCATTAGACGCATTCTATTTAGCGGCGAATACTTTGACGGCGGGACGTTGAACTTTTTGTACCATCCGATCTCGCGCTCATCCATCAACCATTTCTCACCAGTCAAATCACAAACCCGCTCGCCTGGTTTAAGCGAGTCTAATATTTCTTTCACTTTAATATCGTAATTTGGAGTTTTTGACATATTTATAATGTCTTAACTTTTTACCCGATCGCATAAAAAGTTAGGACTTTTAAGCTTATCTGCACATACTTATCCACAGCCAGGGTCAGGCACCGGTTGTAGATAAAAGCTTTATTTCACGAAATATATCTTGGTAAACCTGATCAAAATAACCGCGAATGAATTGTGGTTTAATTGATTCCGGAGGATTCAATATCTGATCAATTGACCAAGCTTCGAAACCATACGCTTTACCTTCTTCGACTTTCAGATCTGAGATATCGCCCTGATAACAAAAAGCATAGTGAGCCTTGATTGAATTATTGCAGTTCCCTGTTACTGGATCATGGGTGGTGATCGTGATGTATTTAATAAAATGCAAATCTTCCGGTCGAAGATCAATCCCAGCCTCTTCTTTGGCTTCTTTAATCGCCGTTTCCATATAATCATCTCCGACCTCAACATGCCCGCCAACAGTAGCATCTAATAACTCAGGAAAAGTGTCAACGTTTTTGGCGCGCCTTTGAAAAATCAAATTACCATCAGGTGTATACAACCAAACATGAGTTTCACGATGCAATAAACCTTCTTTATGAATCTTGCCTCGCTCTTCGATTCGAAGCACGTTACCATCCTGATCAACGACTTCTAATTTGTCTTTTCGATATGACATACATTATTTCCCAGCTAGCTGACCGCAGGCGGCGGAGATGTCAGAGCCTAGGCTGCGGCGGCGAGTAACATCAATGCCATGAGATCGCAATTCGTCAGCGAAGGATTCGATTCGCTCAACTGAACTGGCGTCCATTGTCTCGCCCGTAATATTATAAGAAATCAGATTAACTTTAACCCGACCGATTTTGTTAACATACTTGGCCAAGAGCTTGGCTGCATCTAACGAATCATTCAGACCATCAAGCATTAAATATTCAAAAGTTAGATGATGACGACGGTTACCGTGCTTCTGCAAATATCTTCGTGACCAATCAGCCAAAAGCTTATGAAAGTCTGGTACACTCGAAGGCATTAGTTTCTTTCTTAACTCCGGATCAGCACTATGCAACGAAATCGCCAAGCGCACTGCTGGCCAATCAGGATCATCAAGTAATCGTTCTAATCCAGGCAAGTTCCCGACCGTAGAAACCACAATACGCGTCGCACCCAATTCAGCGGATCGAATCAAAACCCGCAAAGCATCACGGATGTTCTCATAATTTAACAACGGTTCACCCATTCCCATAACCACCAAATTGTTAATCGTTGAAGACAAGCCTGAACGCTGGTTCAAATAGTTTTGCCAAAAACGATACTGGTCAACAATCTCATCCAAATTCAAATTTCGTTTTAACCCTAAGCGTCCGGTGGCACAAAATTGACATTGCATGGCACAACCAACCTGTGAAGAAACACAAATCGTCCACCCACCGCGTTTGTTAGCCATGAGCACGGTCTCAATTCGCAAACCATCAACTAACTCCAACAAGGCTTTGTGTGAATCTTTAGTTTGGCTTTCCTGCGTACTGATTGCCTGAACAGAAATCCAAGGATGTTGTTCAACCAACTGCTGACGCTGTTCTTGATTTAAAGTTGACACCTTAAGCCAGCTATCAATCTGCGGATCAAACAAAGCCTGCTCGATTTGTTGCAAACGAAAAGCCGGTTGATTCGGACAGAGTTCAACAAACATTTCATTTCTGGTTTTTGGTAGATTAGACATGTTATTCAATATCAATTACTTCACTTGGACCAAGCGCACCAGTACAGCGCCAATTTACTTCAGCATGCAAATCACTTTCGTAAACAACACAAGCTGGATTACAACCTTGAATTGCTTCTTCAGGAAACAAATGCAGACCCAACCACCAAGTCTGGGTTGAGTTGTTATACATATCATTTTCGCCGGTTAGTCGGCCGATCTCAGTACACTCACTACTGTTGGCAATTAATTGTGCTTCTTCAAGAGTTAGAGTAAGTTCATCATCAACCACTGGATCAGCAACAGGTTCGTCATCTATAGGGTCTTCAACAGGATCAACAGGATTATCTTCATACCAATTAATAGCCTTATCGACGATTAGCTTACTTTCATTTGAATACGGTTTAACTTCACAAGAATAGACGAACATATAATCATCATCTTCGGGATCAGCCTCAATATCTAAATACCAGATACCATAATCCTCGTCATATGTACCGTTGATCATTAAACCATACTCAGCACACTCGCCTTGCTCAGCAATGAGAATAGCATTTTCCAAAGTGTAAATATCCTGATCTGATCGTAGGAAAAACCAATAAATGGCTCCGACAATGATCAGTAAAATGATAAAAACTTTTAGTGCAGTTTTCATATTACTTTTTAAATATATTAATTATTCGTCTTATAAAATTTTCTTTTATTTGATCATCTAGATACACGGCGATCAAAGCAACGACCGCATAGACCAATGCAAACTGGCAGTAAACTGATGGAAAGGCAATATTTAATGATGGAAAAATATTTACCAGAATAAATGGTGGAATAATAACTAAAATAATCGTTGACAGAATTAATAAATGGTTTCTGGCTTTGGCTTCGTTTTTCTCATTCCTAAATTCATTAACAAGTAGCCCAAGCATCAAAGAAATATAGCCAAAATAGTAACCCCAGTAAATCAATGTAGCTGACCAGTGCTCAGTCAAGGCAAAATAATGTTGTACGGAAACAAAGAATTGACTGCAATAACCACTGATAATAAAGCCAGGATCAAATACGGCAATCAAAATGAAAATTGCCATTGGTAAATAAATTAGTACTTTGTTGAATTTCTGTTTGGTGTAATGAAAAGTCATGTGTAAACCAAGGGCTGGTAAAATTGAGTAAGTAATAAAACCAAGCCTGCCCCATAGCTGAACGTTCTCGGATGTGCAAAGCATAAATTCTGTGAACTGATAAAAACCTAAGAGGACAATAAACAAAGCGACCCATTTGGCAATTTTTGATTTCTTAAATCGCAAAAATATAATACTGGCGATAATCAGTTCGGTGATTGCGGTAGCTATCGAGACTTGAGGAGTAAAGCACATATTTTATTTTGATTTTACAATTTGGGCTACTGCAGCCAGTAGAATAAATAGTGGTTCTAAAATAACAAACAAAAGCCAGGCGGCGATTCCGTAATGTTTTTTCATGTAGCGACGCAGACTGTGACGAATCCAGGCTTGTTTTCTAAATGTTGAAACCTGACCAAAGCTTGTTCCCCGGTGATGAATAGCTTCAACATTGTGATAATAGCGAACCCGCCAGCCAGCATTTTTGGCACGACGACAAAAGTCAACTTCTTCAAACCAAATAAAAAATCCTTGATCCAGTGGTCCGATTTGATTTATCAGTTGGCGACGAATGCAAAAGAAAGCGCCCATGACTTGATCAACGTCTGCTGTATCGCGATAGTCAAAGTCGGACATTAAGTAATTAGCAACTGATTTCGGACGAAACAAATGTGGAACCTTAAGCATGATTAACAGCTGATCCAATGGCTTTGGAAAGCGTCGCACACCCGAACTTTGATGTGAACCATCTGGATTAACCAAATGAATTCCAGCAATACCAACTTTTGGTTCGCCGTGCATCTTAGAGACAACCTGGGAAATAGCATCGTCCTTAAGTTCTGTATCCGGATTTAAAAGAAGCACATACTCGCCGCGTGATAGTTGAATTCCTTGATTGCAAGCTACAGCAAAGCCAAGATTCTGATTATTGGCAATAATGTTTACTTGGGGAAACTTGGTGCTAATTCGCGAGACCATATCATCACCAGACGCATTATCGATTAAGTAAATCTCAAACGAAACACCCTGCGTATGTTCATAAACCGAAGCAAGACAACGCTCAACCAGGTCTGCTACTTTGTAGTTTACGATGATGATCGATACTTTGGTCATAACTTCGAACCGGATCAGAGATCCGTTAGAAATTTCTTACCCAATTTATTGGGGTTTGATTCCGTGCTTTTGTTGAATAATCGTCTTGGCCTGTTCATATTCAGTGATCGCTTTTGGTTTCCAGCCGATCAATTTCCAGGGAATTCGATAAGCGATCTTGGGCATCCATTTTGACAAGGCTTGTTGATCTACTGAAGCTTTGAACAAAACCTGATCAACAAAAACCCCGGTCTTCCCTTGCTCAAGCATAGTCAGCCATACATCCCAATCTTGAAACTTTTTTATCGCCGGATCAAAACCCAGAAAATCTTCTCGACGAATCAAAGCCGAAGTATGAATGTAATTCACTTGACGCAGTCGATCAGGATCAAACGGAAATCCCTTGAACAATTTACCACCAAAACGAAAAGAGCTATAGGCGTAGGCTTTTTCTGGATGTTCAGTCAAAGCTTGAAATAACCGCTCGAGCATATCAGATCGCATCTCAATATCTGAATCTAGAAAAAGCAAAAACTGTCCTTTGATTTCGGCATACCCGCGCATCCTGGCTGGATTACGTCCTTGGTTTGTTTGATCGATCAGCGTGATCCGATCACGATATGATTCTAGCACCTCAAGCGTATTATCGGTTGATCCATCATTAACCACAATTACTTCGAAATTCTGAAACGATTGAGAAAACACAGAATCCAAACATCGCCGTAAAAACAGTGCGTCATTGTAGGTCGGAATAATTATGGAAATTAATCGATTGCTCACATGAATGGGGTCAATTTCTTGGCTTGATCATCACAGCAAAATTGATCAATCACTCGTTGACGTCCAGCCTGCCCAAACATCTTTCTGGCTTCAGGATTATCAACCAAATATTTTATTGCCACAGCCAATCGATCAGTGTTCCCGGCTTCAACCAATATTCCGGTTTTCCCATGAATAACCGCTTCATCAACCCCGGGTAGTTTTGAGCCGATAACCGGCAAGCCGGAAAGCCCGGCTTCAAGATAAACAATGCCAAAACCTTCCATATCAGGTCCTTTGGTTTCCGTTGGCATAATAAAGATATCTGCTTGAGCGTACATTTGAGGCAAGTCCTGATCAGAAACATTTTGAAAAAAACGAACCAAAGGCACAATACCTAATTTTTGAACGTGTTTTATCAAAGCTGAATATTCAAGTCCGGAACCAACAATATTATACTGAATTTGGTTACTACCGCTTCGAGCCAAACCGGCCAAGGCCTTGAGCACTTGGTGATGTCCTTTTCGACCAACCAAACGTCCAACAGTCAATAGTATAACCTTTTCTTTATCTTCAGACTCACCGACAATATTCGTTGCCAAACGAGGTTGAACATTTGCTCGCATCATATCTAGATTCACAAAGGGATATACAACCAGAGTCTTTATTGGATTTTTGGAAAACTCTTTGACCCGTGATTCCAAGGCAACGGAATTTGTAACCACTAAAGTAGCCCTGTTCAAAATCTGCTGAGTTAGCCAACGTTTCCAACCATTTCTAGTGGCTAAAGCGAAATCCATACTGTGCAAGAAAATAAAATAATCCTTACGAAGAACCAGGGAAATAAAATAAGCCACTGTTCCCAATGGCAAAATATGACTTACCCAGAGTGTGTCATATTGCTTGGCATATTTGAAAGCATAAAAAATCGATGGCAGCCAACGTGGCCAAAATTTTTCAAACAATAGCTGATGACGATGAATCTTAAACGGAGAATCAGAGTCAAACTCTTGACAACCGCTTTCCGGTGTGGCAACAACAAAAACCTGATCTTTCCAATATTGAGCAAGGCCGTATAGATATCGGGCCACGCCACCACGACGAGGCGGAAAATCTAAGGTGAGAAGCAATATTCGTCGCATAAAACTCAGAACTTAATTAGACACATTCCCTGCTTAACTTGTTTCCAACTTAACGCTTTCAGACCAAAAAGTAAAGCAAAATAAACTACGGATGCTAGAGCTATAACCAAAACAAAATGCAAGTATTCTTTAAGGAAAACCGATACTGTGGCCATGATTATTCCGCTGATCAAAATTGGATATAAACGACGAATCAATCTGACCGGTTTCCAGGAAATGATTTGCGGGACAAAGTACAATCCAGCAACAAACAAAACCAAGAAACCACCTAACGCTGATATGGTCGCTCCGACCACTCCGTATTGTGGAATCAGAATCAAATTCAAAACAACATTAACCACCATGGTCGCACCCATGATGATAGTTTTAGTAACCTGTCGATCAGCCGCGTTTAGCAAAGCTCCGATTGGAAAATCCAGAAAGATAAAGAATAAAACAAAAATCAATATTTGT
Source organism: Candidatus Uhrbacteria bacterium (assembly GCA_043811105.1). Taxonomy (GTDB): domain Bacteria; phylum Patescibacteriota; class Patescibacteriia; order UBA9934; family CAZDDW01; genus CAZDDW01. The sequence goes on along the minus strand of JBDRNK010000109.1, from coordinate 2,082 downwards.
AATGGTAAAATTGATTCCATAAACTCTGATCCAACAAAAGCCGGAATCAACTGATCGGCAATACTCCAAATTCCCAAAACGATTGGCGTTGCCAATAACATCATATACCACATTGCGTCTTCGAAAACCTTAACCACACGATCACGATCATTAACCAGCAAAGAGCTAATCCCTGGATAAAGTGCGGCAATGAAAGCCATAGGCAGAAACTGAAAGGCATAGGTTAGCTTGTAAGCAATGGCATAAATTCCTACAGCACCGGCTCCGAGAAATTGAGATAACAGTACGGTATCAATGTATGAATAAACTTTTACAAAAGCACCGGCCAGAGCAAAAGGCAAAGCTATTTTCAAAACCCGCTGAACAAAAGCGTTGTCCCAGGTTGGGATCAAGGCTTTGGTACCAAAACGTCTAACAACTATGAATAAAGAAAATAAGGCATTAAACGAACTGCCTGCAATCAAAGCCACAATTAACATTGGAAGCGACGGCGACATTAGCAAAACCGATCCGCCAACAAGCAAAATTAATGCCTGGCCAAGAAATATTCCAAGTGATTCATACTTTAATAATTGCTGGCCACGCAGAATGCCATAAAACGTTAATGAAACACTATCCAAAACCATAACCACCGCGGCCAAAGATACTAGCTTTTGAACAAGAGGATCATACCCTAATAAATGAGAAGCAATGATCACAGTAAAAAACGCCAAGATCATCAAAGGAATTTTGATTCCCAACACGGTTCTGATCAATCTATCAACTTCCCTACCCTTTGCTATTTCGCGAATGATTACCGGTTGCATTCCAAAATCTGCCACAATTGAAAAAATCGTTGTTAATGATATGGCTAAAAAATAGGCTCCTGTACCTTCAACCTTCATTACCCTGGCGATAAACATGAAGTATACAAAAGCCAAAATCTTCTGACCAACCGAGGCTACGGTCAAATATAATGTATTTTGTGCAATGTTGGCTGATCCCATAAGATATGAATAAGCTTATTTTACCTGAAAAAAAGACAATACACAAGGGTGCGAAACGATTTTTTGTACCTGGTCCCCGCACCCTATTAAGCTTGACAAATTCTTAGATAAATAGTAAGTTGAACTACCGCAAGGTCATTAAAAAAGGAGGTAGCCATGCTTCGGCAGACTGCTTTGGTTATGGTTTTGATCCTGAGTTTGCCGGCTCTGGCAGACGAGATCACAGATCAAGAGTTGATCCGGTTTGTTGGAGACATTGAGCATGTGGTTTGCTTGGACGAAAGCTTGAGCCAGCTGGACATTGCTGATGAGCTACGGTTGGGAATCGAACATGTGGACGCTTTGAGCAGTGAAAACGCTGCTGGAGTACTTGGCCGAGCCATTAGTGCCCTGCCTTGCAATCTCAAACAGATTGATCAGGAGACCTTGGTCAAGCTGTTCTTTTTTCAAGGAATCGCGTTCTATGATATTGGGGATCGCCAAGAAGCCACGATTAGTTTCTACCGAGCCTTGTCGATTGAGCCTAATCTGGTCTGGGACACAAATTATCCGCCGGATCCGCAACAGATCTTCTTGCTGGCCAAGGGCATGACTCTGAACTTGCCAGCGACCTTGGTCAGCTATGACCTAACCGGTGGCCAGATCCTGAGTTTTTTCTTTGATGGTCAAGGATATGATCCTAGCCAGGCCGGGACAATCAGGATGCGGCCAGGAATGCACTATATTCAGTATGCAACCACTAGCGGTGTTTACTCGAAGCTGATCGAGATCCGCGGGTCAGAGCTGATACTCCTGGCGCCTGGAAAGAACATCCCTGGCGATCAGCCACAGATTCGCCCAGAACGGCTGGGACTGACTCTGGGTTTGGCTGGAATCGCTTTTGCTCATGGCTCACCCTACGCCAACTTTGGACTACGTGTTCATCTTCGCCTGGTACAGGGTCTGGAAGTCACCCTGGGGGCTGGAACGTTGCTGAACAGCTTCTACGACGTTCTGTCGCAGTCACGCTGGACAGCGGTTATGCCTTATGCCAACCTTGGCGCTCGCTACCGCTTTGGCCAGAACAAGGCTCATCCCTATGCCGGAGCGGCTTTCC
>JBDRNK010000108.1:0-7862 GCA_043811105.1 Candidatus Uhrbacteria bacterium | reverse complement strand
AATCGGTTCAAGATTACCATTCATAATTCCTTGCAGGTTACTCCAGTTTTCATTGATTCGATGATCAGTAACCCGATCTTGCGGATAGTTGTAAGTTCGTATTTTTTCTGATCGTTCACCGGTTCCAATTTGTCCGCGACGTGCGGCATCAAGCTCATTCCGTCTCTTTTCTTCTTCCAAAGCAAAAACTCGGGCGCGGATAATTGCCAAAGCCCTGTCTTTGTTCTGTCTCTGAGATCGCTCGTCCTGACAGTAAACCATGATACCGGTAGGCAAGTGGGTTATTCGAGCAGCTGAGTAGGTGGTGTTGACTGATTGTCCACCGGCTCCGGTCGAAGTGGTTGTTTCGATTTTTAAATCTTTGGGATCAATGTCAACATCAACTTCTTCTGCTTCAGGCAGGACGGCTACTGTCGCGGTCGAAGTATGAATTCGTCCTTGTTTTTCAGTTTCTGGTACTCGTTGCACTCGGTGTACACCAGATTCATATTTTAATTTGCTGTAGACGTTAGATCCCTCAATTGAAAAGATAACTTCTTTAAATCCGTTCAGATCGTTTTGACTGGAACTTATAAGTTTTGTTTTCCAACCCTGAGTCTCGGCGTAATGACTGTAGGCACGAAAAAGATCAGCAGCGAACAAAGCGGCCTCATCTCCGCCTGTACCGGCTCGAATTTCAACAATAATATTTTTTTTATCCAACGGATCTGCCGGAACCAAAGCCAGCAATATCTGTTTTTCCAAACTTTCGAGCTTGATTCCCAAATCCTCAATCTCTGACTCAGCCAACTCTTTCATTTCCGGATCAACAGCTTCAGCTAGAGCTTCTTCAGCACTGTTCAGGTCTGATTTCAATTTCGTTAACTGATCTCCAAGTTGAACAACCTCTTTTAATCCTGAATATTCTTCATTAATTTTGCGCAGTTTTTTTAGATCAGAAACCACACTTGAATCAGATAACTGTTTTTCAAGTTCTTCAAACCTTTTTCTTCGATTTTGTAGTTCTTTTGATATGTCCATAATATTTTAAAAGCACCTTTCATTATAATCGAAAGATGCTTTAATTCCAATTAGCTAATTGTCAGATTTGAGTGTTTTTCTAACAGTTGCTGTCTTTGTGGTTTCTACGCTGTACTTTGGACCTTTTGCTGTTCGCTTGGCTCGCTTGGTTGCTTTTTTTGTAGCTTTGCTTTCAGTCTTTGCAGATTTATTAGCATCACGAGCTTTGAATTTTTCAACTCGACGAGCACTATCAATAATCTTTTGGGTTCCGGTATAAAAAGGATGACATTTCGAACAAAGCTCAACCTGGATATCGTCCTGGGTTGATCCTATTTTATGACTAGCACCACAAGCACAAGCGATGGTCGCCTGATCGTTGTAAGTTGGATGTGTTTTTTTCTTCATAAATATAGTCAAATTTGGTACGAGAGGAGTTTATCAGATTGAGTATTATATGTCAATGATGATATAGTTTGCGCGTATGAGTACTCCAATTTCAGACTATTACTATGATCTACCAGTAGAATTTATTGCCCAAGAGCCGGTGGAACCACGTGATCAGTCAAAGCTCTTGGTTTTAGATCGAGCCAATGGAATAATTAAGCATCAGCATTTTTTTGAGATTGGTCAGTTTCTGCGCGATGACGATCTTTTGGTTTTTAATGATACAAAGGTGTTTAAAGCACGATTGGTTGGGGAGGTTGCAAAGGTTTCGGGGGTTGCGAAAGTTGAAGTATTTTTGTTACGCGCTCATGATCGGATTTGGCAAGCCATGATTCGACCTGGCCGTAGGGTTGATATTGGGGATACGATTCGATTCAAAGAAAATCTATTTGCTCAGGTGATTGAGAAAAAGCCGAACGGAATTGTTAAAATCGAGTTCAATGTCGAGGTTGATGAAGTGCTTCGTTACTGTGATCAATTTGGCGAAGTACCGGTTCCACCTTATGTAAAACAACAGCCAGATGATCTGGAAATGTATCAAACTGTTTACGCTCGAGAAACCGGTTCCGTAGCCGCACCAACTGCCGGATTTCATTTTACCCAGCGCCTACTAGATGAACTGCGAGACCGCGGAATTCAAATGGAATATATAACCTTGCATGTTGGAATCGGAACTTTTCAGCCAGTGAAAACAGAAACTTTGGAAGAGCATCAGATGCATAGCGAATTTGTGCAGATTGATCAAGGTACAGCGGATCGGATTAATCAGGCCAAAGCTGAAGGACGTCGAATTGTGGCTGTTGGAACGACCACGACCAGAGCCTTGGAAGGGGTGGTGATGTCTGGGATCGACAAGCGCAAGCTTGTCAATCAAAATGACAGGCTTACGCCTGTCGGTCCCTACATCGGCGATGTAAACATCTTCATCACTCCAGGTTATAAATTCAAAATCGTTGATGCCTTAATCACGAATTTCCATTTACCAAAATCGACCTTGTTAGCTCTGGTTTCAGCTCTAGCCAGTCGTGAACAGATATTATCAGCTTATGAAGAAGCCAAGCTTCAGGGTTATCGTTTCTACTCCTTTGGCGATGCGATGTTTATCATTTGACATATTTAAGCTTGGGGGTTATACTACTGCTCGTTAATCAATCAGATAGTTTAGCCTTAATTGGTACGAACAGGATCCTGCCCGTAAAGGGCCCCTTTCGATACTATCGATGTACCCGAACCAACAGAGTTTAGGGTTAAAAAAGGAACTATAATATGCCGAAAATACCATCTCTTGAAGAGATGTTGCAGGCCGGAGTTCACTTTGGTCACAAAACATCTCGCTGGCACCCGAAAATGGAGCCATTTATCCATACCGCTCGCGGTGGGGTGCACATAATTAATTTGGAGGAAACCCAGAAACAGCTTGAGGAAGTATTAAAGTATGTTTCTGATATCGCCACTCGTGGGGGCGTAATTTTGTTTGTGGCCACAAAGCGTCAAGCTCAGGAATTGATCAAGCAGTATGCTGAGGAAGCAAGTATGCCTTACGTTTGCGGGCGTTGGCTTGGTGGAACTTTGACCAACTTTGGTGAGATCCGCAAGATTGTTAAACGATACAAAAAACTAAAAGAACAGCAGGACAAAGGAGAGTTAAGCAAATACACCAAAAAAGAACGTCTAATGATTTCGCGCGAGATCGCTGACATGGAACGTAAGATCTATGGAATTCGTGATTTAGAGGTTATTCCTGATGCTGTTTTAGTGATTGATATGAAGGTTGAAAAAACCGCGGTTGAAGAAGCAGCCCAAAAGAACGTTCCGGTAATTGCGGTCTGTGATACTAATGTCAATCCTGATAAAGCCAAGATGATCATCCCAGCCAACGATGATGCGGTTAAGTCAATTCAGATGATGTTGCGTTTAATTTCTGAAGCCATCGTTGAGGGCAAGAAAGCTGGGACTCAGTTGGTAAATGCGGCTGCGAAAAAGTCTGATCAAGTTGAACCGGCCTTAGTGAAGAGTACTAAGAAGACCGAAGATACAAGTGATGATGTTGACGTTGATGATGAAGTTGAGGTTACTGAAGATTCAAAAGCGGCCATGGAAGAACTTGACCTAATGTTGCATGATAAAATTTTGTCTGAAAAAGAGGAAGAAGAAAAGAATCCAGGCAAGCCTAGTCAGGCTCAGTCTGGGAAAATAAAAAAGTAAAAAATAAAAATATGTTAATTGATGCTAAAACCGTTGTCGAGCTTCGTCGAATGACCGGAGCTGGGATGATGGATGCTAAGAAAGCTTTAGAAGCGTGTGCTGGTGATTTGGAAAAAGCAGCCGAAGAGCTTCGTAAAAAGGGAATTGCTAAAGCGGCCAAGCGAGCTGATCGTGAAACCAAAGAAGGTCGCGTTCATGCATATATTCATTCTAATAACAAAGCAGGAGCCATGGTTGAAGTTTTATGTGAGACAGACTTTGTTGCCCGCAATGATGATTTTAAAGCTTTTTGTCATGATCTGGCCATGCATATCGTTGCCGCCGATCCTTTATATTTGACCCGTGAAGATGTGCCGGCTGATGTTGTTGAAAAGGAAATAGAATTGTTTGGTGCTGAAATGAAAGAGCAGGGCAAGCCAGATGATGTGATTGCCAAGATTGTTGAAGGTAAAATGACCAAGTATTATTCTGAAGTTTGTTTAATGGAACAGCCATTTATCAAAGATGAGGACAAAACCATTGAGCAGTTTGTTCAAGAAAAAATTGGTACTATTGGTGAGAATATTCAGATCGCTAGATTTAGTAGGTTTAATATCGGATAATAAATGGGATCGACAAGCGTAAGCTTGTCAAATTGGAAATGACACCCGTAAGGGTGTCTTTTTTTTACCTAATTTTAGCCAAGCACCCTTGACATTTTGGCTAAAATGTGCTACTATATTTGGTTCTTTTCAGAATCAAAAACAGTGCTACTGTGGCGTAACTGGTAGACGCGCTTGATTTAAAATCTTGTGGCCTTGCGGCCGTGAGGGTTCGCCCGTGCACCAGACCAGCGTAAGCTGGTCGATGCAGGGCGCCCGGTACCCAACGTGGTACTGGGCGACTCCCTCCTTTGGCACCAACAAACATACAGAGCCTGAAATACGGTTCGGAGAGATGGAAAATGAGATATAGGATCCCAGAGAATGTACTCGAGGCCAGGATCTATCAGACCGGTCCAGCAGTGATCATTGCTGAGGAAGGTGAGTCGCTGCAGGAGATAGCTGTGGCCATTGCCAAGTTGGCTATCGAACAGGCCAGCTCACCCGGCTTCGGGGCTATTGCCGAGGCGGGACGTGTACGTAACGGCATTCCGTTGATCAGTGATGAGGATCTGGCAGAACTGGCGGCCGAGGCCAGTGCTGGTAAGATCGACATCGACTACTGGAAAGGTGGTCGATGCGTCAAGTTGATTCTGAAGGCCGTTGGTGATCGTCTTGAACTCTCGATTGCCGTCTGGACCGATCGTTGGGATGTGATGAGTCCAACGACCCCTGATTACGCAATCGTGGCACTGCGCGAGCTTCTTGACTCGGTAGTCGAGTCGATGAAGTCGTAACTACGTTCCCGCCCCAAACTCTACGGAGAGTTTGGGGCGGTTTTTTTATACTTAATTTAGCCAAGCACTATTGACATTTTTGGCTTATTTTGCTATTATTTGTTCTCGTTGTGTTTGTTCGGAATAAGTTCGGTTAAGCACAGCAAATCGGCATGGCGGTTTCCATGCATGCTCTGTTCAAGGAAAACCAAAAGGCTGTTGGGTTTGTATACCCGATGTCCTGGTGGTGTCCGCGACTGGAGGAAGAAATGCCAAAGAAAGTTACCACAGCACAGATTCGAGAACTCCTGGCTCTTGAAAGGTCAATCCCTGAAGGGATTTTGAAGCACCTGTTGGTCATTGTTGGTGAACATGGTGGTGATACAAGCAGTTGTTCTACCACGGCTCAGGGCCTGGAACAGTTGTTTGCTCTCGATACCTCTCGCTACAAGATCGAGCAGGTTGGTCTGGGAGCAGAAGTCCAGAACCTCATCGCTCGATTGACTTCCGGCAGTCTGAAACTGTCTGACGACATCAGGATCAGGCAGGCCAAGATTCTCTGGGACCTGCGCTTTGGTGAGATGCTCGGCCTGGGATCGCAGGACTGGAAGAAGTACCTCAACGGAACCGATTCGCTTGAGCCGATTCCACAGATCCCGATCTGGCCCACGATCTACTCGGCATATCTTAACCGCAACATTCTTGTGGACAAGCGCGTGCTGGACAAGGTGCGTCTGAAGGAAGTCTGTCGACTGCTTGAAGTGAGTTATCCCGGTAATGACAACACTTTCGAGCCGTACGAGGAAGGTCGCACCAAGTCCGGTGTTTACTGGATGCGGGCGCAAGATGGTCGGCGTAACCTGGGCAAGAAACCTCGCGACTGTCGTACTCAGCGCTTCGCTCCTTGTGAAGTTGGCCTGGAGGCGTTCGAGGGCCTGTCCTTGTTCGCTCAGGATCGTAAAGTCCTCAATGGTCACTACATGGACTTGCCAGGTTCCGTTCGTGTGCGCTCTCGCGGCGACTGTGCGTACCTGGGGCTGTGGAGCGGCGGGCCGGAGCTGCGCTGGTGCTGGGATGACAATCCCTTTCCGGCTTGTGGCTCGGCTTCCCGCGGGGAGTGAGGATTTTTTAACCTCAGTTCTTTGTACCTTCTTTGATCTTTTTTTCTTGCGCTCAGTTTGTAAAACTGAGCGCATTTTATTTTGACACTCTTCTCCTGTACCACGTTGGGTACAGGGCGGGCGGGTGTCATTCCCACGAATTCATGGTACAATTAAGCCGATAAATTAAACAAAAAAAATATGATTCGAGTGGCGATAAATGGTTTTGGACGGATTGGGCGGAACACGCTCAAGGCTGGCTGGAACAATAAGAATATTAAGTTTGTTGGGATTAATGATCTGACTGAGCCAAAAATATTAGCTCATCTTTTACGATATGATTCTGTGTTTGGTCGCTGGGACAAAAAGGTTGAGGCCGATGCTAATCATTTGATTATTGCCGGACAGAAAATTCCGGTAACTGCAGAAAAGGATCCGGCAAATTTACCTTGGGGAGACCTGGACGTTGATGTTGTGATTGAATCTACCGGTCGGTTTACAGATCGGGCATCTGCTTCAGGACATTTAAAAGCCGGTGCCAAGCGGGTGGTTATTTCTGCTCCAGCCAAAAATACCCCAACGTATTTGATGGGTGTGAATCACAAAAAGTGTCGTTTGAATGATAAAATCATTAATAACGCTTCTTGTACAACCAATTCAATTGCCCCGGTAGCGGCGATTATGGCAGAAACTTTTGGAATCAAAAAAGCCATGATGACCACGATTCATTCGGCAACAGCAGGGCAGAGCACGGTCGATGGTGTACCAACGCCACCAAAGAATGATCTGCGACGATCTCGATCAGCTTTGGTTAATATGATTCCGACTTCAACCGGTGCGGCTATTGCCACGACAGAAGTTATTCCGCGACTGAAAAATAAATTTGATGGCATTGCTGTGCGCGTTCCAACAATTGATGTTTCGCTTTCAGATTTTACATTTGTTCTGCGAAAAAAAGTAACCGTTGAACAGGTTAATCGTGAATTTAAAAAAGCCGCTCGTTCAGCGCGTTGGAAAGGTGTGCTTGGAGTAACCGACGAGCCTTTGGTTTCCAGTGACTTTATCGGTTGTCCGTTGTCTTCCGTAGTTGATCTCAGTATGACCCGGGTAGTTGATGGTGATCTGGTAAAAGTCATGGCTTGGTATGACAATGAATGGGGGTATTCAGTGCATTTGTTGCAGATGGTGGAGAATACTGCGAGATTCATCAAGCGATAATGTTCAAGTTACAAGTTTCAATTATCAATTAAGGAAGATTATTAAATGTCGAGGAACTACGATTTACAAGAGAGAACTAGTAAATTCGGTGAAGGGATTATCGGATTCTGTCGAGAATTACGACAAGATGTGATCAGCAGACCAATAATCAGTCAATTGGTTCGATCAGGCACTAGTATAGGAGCGAATTACATGGAGGCGTGCTGTGCTAGTTCTAGAAAGGATTTTCGACACAAAATTTTTCTTAGTAAAAAAGAAGCTCAAGAAACAAAATTTTGGTTAAGGATGGCGTTGCAATATTTTCCAGATAAGAAAGAAACAATAGCAAGGTTTACACAGGAGTGTGGGGAGTTGATTTGTATCCTACAGAAGTCAACCGATACCTTAGATGAGAATTCGGAATATAGAGATTAACCACCTTCCTTGATCATTGACCATTGAAACTTGATAATTTTTCAGATCCTATGCATTTTTATTTTGATTTTGTGATCTTCTTCTTCCTAATCATCATCGGCGCGTATTTGGTTGAATTGGTT
>JBDRNK010000107.1:0-5739 GCA_043811105.1 Candidatus Uhrbacteria bacterium | reverse complement strand
TACGTCTGTGACTACGACCATTAGCTAAACATAATTCGATAACTTCTCTTTCTAATTGGGTTAATCTTCGCATATGAGCCATATCTTAGCTGAAATGGCTCATTTGTCTGAGGGGTGGGACAATATGTTTAGAATTCGGCTAATAGCAATTAAGCTTGACAAGAACAACTACTTAAGCTATGGTTAACAACCACAAACAACAACCAACCAAGGAGGGTTGAATGCGTTGGACACTGATTCTGTTGATGATCACCTTTCCAATTCTCTCCCTGACTGCATGTGGGGAGACTGTTAGCCAGGACGTTGCTATGGAAGCTCTGACCAAGGCCGGCTGGACTGATGTCGAGATCACGGAAACACACGATATCCGACCAAGCTGGTTTGGTTGTGATGTGCTGGACAACGTGGCCTACAAAGCCAAGGGAATCAGTCCCAGCGGTGAGGAACAGGCGCCAACGATCTGTTGTCGCTTGGAACCTGAGAGTTGCTCGATCTTTTACTAGAAACAAACTGAATTCTGTTAGTTGCCTATTGTTGCACCCAACGTCTTTCGGGTGCATTTTTCTTCTAAATAGACTATAATATTATTATGTCACGTGATGAACTAGAACAACATGACTTTCATGGCCTGGGCATTGCCCCGGGTTTGCTAAAGCGTATTAAAACGCTTGGTTTTGTTCATCCAACCCCAATTCAATATAAAGCAATACCGATCGCTACCTCTGGTGAAGATGTTGTTGGCATTGCCCAAACCGGTTCTGGAAAAACACTTGCCTATGCCATTCCAATCTTGCAACATATTTCGGCTACAAATAAAATCGGGCTGGTACTTCTGCCGACTCGTGAATTGGCGGTTCAGGTTGAAGAAACCTTTAGAAAAGTTTCCGGAGACAGTGGCTTGCGAACGGCTATTGTTATCGGTGGAACAAATCCACGACCGCAGATCAAACAACTTAGAGCTCGACCGCAAGTAATTGTAGCTACGCCCGGACGTTTGATCGATCACATTGAACAAAAACATATTTCTTTGTCTAATGTTGGTATTTTGATTTTAGACGAAGCTGATAGAATGCTGGACATGGGCTTTGCTCCACAATTGAAACGAATTCTTTCCGGTGTTCCTCACGATCGACAAACAATGCTATTTTCAGCCACTATGCCGGAAGCCATTGCCAATATTGCTCGACAATACATGAAAAAACCGCTACGAATCGAAGTGGCAAAATCAGGAACAACCGTTGATACCATTGATCAAGAAGTCTACATCGTCCCGCGAACTGAAAAAATGGATTTACTTGAAAGACTTTTACAAGAATATAAAGGATCCGTGTTAATCTTTAGTCGAACAAAACATGGGGCCAGCAAGATCGCTCGCGCTTTGCGTCAAAGCGGTCAATCGGCTGATGAGATCCATTCAAATCGATCACAACATCAGCGACAAAGTGCACTAAAAGGATTTTCAAACGGTCGTTATCGAATCTTAGTTGCCACGGATATTGCTGCTCGAGGGATTGATGTCGATAATATCGAATTGGTTGTCAACTTTGATTTGCCGGAACAACTTGAAGATTACGTTCATCGAATCGGCCGAACAGGTCGAGCTGGACGATCCGGAAAAGCAATTTCATTTGCCGCACCTGAACAAAAGCGGGATATTGCTCAGATCCAAGAGCTGATCAATATCACTTTGCCAATCAAATCGCCTTCCGGTGAATCGCTTCGTTCAATTGAAAAATCAGACATCAGTCATAGATCGCATGGTAAACCGAGTCATGCCCGACGTAATCGAGGTGGCGCGCGCAGTCGGCATACTGGGAATAAGAGTGGCGGAAGTGAAAGATCGTCTAGTCACGGGCGTCCTCGCGGAAAAAGTTACAGCAAAAAACGGACAACCAAACGAAGATAAAAAAACATCCGTCATAAACGGGTGTTTTTGGTTGACACAAATTTGTTTCTAAAATAAGCTGACCCTAGGAGGACACAATGGACACAAGTTCTTTCGAAATCGGACAGGTTGTGCAGGTAACCCCGGGTGAGATCGGTTTTGACCGGGATTGGGCTCTTCGACGCAAATTCGGCGAAGTTGTTGCAATTGACCCTGACCAGCTTCCGCATTGTATCCAGGTCAACATGGGCAAGAATTTCACTGGCGATCGTTTCGAACGGCTGACTGACGGTGTTGGCCGGTTCATGCCTAGCGAGCTGGAAGTACAAGAAAATGGCTGGACGCCGGTGACGCGTGCTGATTTCATTTTCTGCTTGTCAGTCAATGCGGTCTTCCCTCTTGCTTTTCCCTGGAGCCCAAAGAACCGATGCATGCACGAAGATCACACTGATGCTAATGCCCCGCTAGCTGTTCGTCGAGCTATGGTCAATGTCTGGGGAACTGTTCAAGAGATCGATGTTTGCGAGAAACATCTGGATCAGGACGGACGTTGTGCGGATGACATTCCGTACAGAAAGCCGTCGGCTACAGAAGATGTGATCATCCACCCAAGTCTGGATGAACTCGGCCGTCTCTGAGCCGATTCTTTATGATACAGTTGACAGCTATTGATTCGTTGTGTAATATAGACACGCTGTCACGGATGTTTAAGGCAAGAGGAATCTGGACGGCCTGAAGAGCTGGTACGAAGGCTGGATGGCATTCATCGCCGATGAGTGTTAGGGTTTTCCCAACATCCTCCACCCCGCAATTCAGCCAGACCCAGTATCCTGGTCGAAAAAATTCTAGGTACTAAGCATGTGAGCGAGTCGAAAGACTTGTGCTGAAGTACCCATCATGCTTAAACTAGCAACCGTGATGTCCGCGGCTACGTCGCTCATCTGCCACTGGGCGACGTAGCCGCCCTTTTACTTACTTCCCCATCTCTTTGAGATGGGATTTTTCTTTCCTGAAGGTTTGGGGTCAGGTCGTATTATGTCACTTTTCTCTACTTATCTTTCCAACAACAGCCCTATGCATCCCAATGTATCGTGCTATTTCAGTAGTTAAATAACCACACCTAAACCTGGCGAACCTAATCATATTATCCCTTTCTTGCTTTGTATTAACACTATCAAACAACTCACTAAGCAAAGGTCTTCCAACAATTCTTTGTTCTCTTGGATGATCCTTTAATTCTTCAGACCCATTTGTCTGAGTCTCCCATATCCAATGAATAAATTGCGGGCTTCCGAGAAGAAACCCGTTCTTAATATCAGTATATGGATCATCTGCTTTAATCCCATCTTTCACAAATTGACGATAGTTTTTTTGTGCTGTTTTTTTGTTTTTATCAAAGTAACCAAGTATCCAATCTGTATGCAACCACTCCGGTGCCCTGCCGGTCTCTGCGGTGTCTCTGTAACTGCTCCATTTCCACTTTCTGGGATAATCCACCAAATTGTCACGGATCGGATTTAGAACAATATAGCGAGCCACCTCAAGCAAATATGTCTCTTTTTCAATCACGAAAGCTTTATAACGCCCTTGAAACAAGTGACCGGCCGTTTTGTGTCTTGTATTAAACCATTGGGTATAATTCCCATTAATATCGCGCATTGCTTTTGAAAGATTGGCATCAGGTGTTTCAATTAAAAGATGATAATGGTTGTCCATTAGACAATAGGCGTGGCAGATTAGATTATGTAGCTTTATGGCGTCTTTGATCCATTCCAAAAATTTCCGGCGATCTTTGTCGTCTTTGAAAATAGTCTGATATGCGTTACCACGAGACATTACATGATATAACGCACCTGGATATTCTACTCGTAATGGTCTTGCCATATGAAATTATTATACCACATGACATAATACGACCTGACCCCAAGCCAAAACCCGGACAAATGGTAGCCAGGTTATGTGTTATAATGTGTATGCATGCCAGAAACTAAAACAAAAAAATCACAACCCTTCCCTGCTCCGGTACCACTGAAAAAGTTGATCGGACCGAGTTTTATTATTTTGGCTTTGGGACTTGGGTCAGGCGAAGTTATTCTCTGGCCTTACTTGGCTTCTAACTATGGACTGGGAATTGCTTGGGGGGCGGTGCTGGGAATCACTTTCCAGTATTTTATTAATATGGAAATTGAACGCTACGCTTTGGTTAAGGGTGAAAGTGTTTTTGTCGGTATTGCCAAATTTTGGCGTGGCGCTCCGGCTTGGTTTATTCTTTCCACTTTCATTGGTTTTGGCCTGCCAGGAATCATTGCCGCTTCAGCCAAAGTTTTTTCTTCATTAATTGGCTTTGAACATTTTCAATGGATTGCCATTGTGTTCTTGATATTGATCGGCTTGATCTTAAGCTCTGGCAAAACCGTTTATGGAATGATGGAGCGGTTAACCAAGACAATCATCTTGCTGGGCGTGCCTTTTGTTTTTGTTCTAACAATTATCCTGAGTAGTAAAGCTGATTGGAGTGCGCTGGCTGCCGGGGTTGTTGGAAACGGTGATGGTTATTTCTTTTTACCAGAAGGGATTGTTCTGGCAACCTTCTTGGCTGCTTTTGCTTACGCTGGTGCCGGCGGTAACCTGAACTTGACCCAATCGATTTATGTTAAGGAAAAAGGATATGGCATGGGTAAGTATGCTCAGCGCATTGCCGGTTTGTTTCAGAAAAAGAAAAACGCTGAAGCGATTCGACTAGAAGGGACTGATTTTAATGAAACCGAACAAGCGCGTAAAAATTTCTTGGTCTGGTGGCGAAGAATCAGTATTGAACATGCCTTGGTGTTTTGGCTGATCGGTGCGACCTCAATTCTGCTCTTAATGCTTTTGGCCTTTGTGACCACCTTCGGTGCCAGCGACAATGCTCAAGGAATTAATTTTGTAATCAATGAAGGCACGGCCATTGGCTCGATTCTCGGACCGGCTATTGGTGCTGTATTCTTGTTCGTAGTCACGATCATGTTGTTTCAGACGCAATTGGGAGTTATGGATTCGACTTCAAGAATCATGGCTGAAAACGCTGCTATCTCATATACCAAAAAGACAAAGAAAACCACCGTTCCTTTGTCTAAAATTTATTTTATTTTTTTGTGGGCCCAAATCGCCTTTGGAATCTTTTTATTCCTGATCGGTATTACTGAGCCGAAAACCTTGCTAATTCTTGGCGCTTGTATCAACGCTCTGGCCATGTTCGTTCACATTGGACTGGTCTCGATTCTAAATCACAAGGCTTTACCAAAATTCTTTCGTCCAAGAATGTGGCGCAAACTACTTCTTGGTCTAATCTTCATCTTCTTCGGATTCTTTAGTGTGGTTGTGCTAATTGATCAGTTGTTTTGATGAGTAAAAATATTATCAAGCATTTCAAGGGTTGCAGAAACAGAAGGATTTTCTGTATTTTTCAAAATCAATCTTTCACCGAATTTTGTTTTAAGAGGTGTAATAACCTCATCGCCCCAAGATGGTGAAAATGTTATTACGCCACTAAAATCTATCTCAATTTTTTCATCTTTTCCGATAGTAGCAAGAGACGGCTGAAGAGCAGCTAAGGCTTCCCTCCCCGCTTGTCGGGACGTCAGTGTTGTACCAAATTTGCTAAAGTTTATTTTCATAAAACTAAAACGTTATTATCGCTAAACAACCTTGAATTGGTTTTTTTGTTTTGTTTATATGAGTTAATTAAAGAAATGTGTTGGTAAAAACAGTGTTTCTCTTCTAAATTTAGCTCTAATCTGGAAAACTAATGGTTGTATGACCATTAGTGGACCAAAAAAGCACTGCTCGAAGTGCTCAAAACAAATGCAACGCTG
>JBDRNK010000106.1:0-10845 GCA_043811105.1 Candidatus Uhrbacteria bacterium | reverse complement strand
TCAGGTTCATGAATTTATCTTTAACATGGACAAAGCCTATGCTGTCGCTGATCTGGTGATTAGTCGAGCCGGTATGGGTACGATTTCAGAGCTGGCATTTTTATCAAAGCCGTCGATCATAATTCCGATTCCGGATAATCAGCAAGAAGAGAACACAGCTATCTTGTCGAAAAAGAAAGGTGCGATCGTGTTTGAACAGTCACAGCCGGTTGAACAGCTGGGGCAGGCGATATTGGATCTGCTTAAAGATTCGAAACAGTGCCAAGAGCTTGGATACAACTTGCATGAGCTGTTGCCAACCGAAGGTGTGGCAGATAAAATTGCCGAAGAAATAGTGAGGACCGACAAGCGTAACCCAAGTAGGGGCCGACAAGCGTAAGCTTGTCAAATACAATGACAGGCTGACGCCTGTCGGTCCCTTCGTGGGATCGACACGCGTAAGCTTGTCAAATTCAATAAAAAACACCCCGGCCTGTAATAGGTCGGGGTTTGAGATTACAAAAAAAGAACACCCCCGACCGAGAGTGTTCGGTGGGGGGTGTGAGACGTCGTTCTATTCGGAACGCGGGGCTTCCTGGCGCTCGATGATGTTGGACATGTGGATGATGCCTGAAGCGTCGACCCGTGGGTCATGGACGAAGGTGAAGGTCAGGATTTCACCAGCACCAGCCACGCGTTCGTAGTCCGGAAGCAGGGCATTGGCTGCCGGCGAGTGCAGCACGAGAACACTGCGGCCATTGTACGTCCGCTTGTTTTCATCCTCGTCCAGTCGTTCCTGCACCAGCTCGAGAATCACGCTCTTGATAGCGCCCATGGAAGCGATCATCCACCAGCAGTTTTCCAGTCCGTACTCATCGGTCATCTCGCTTGACTTGAGATGTTTCTTGAGTTCGCACATGGTCAGGTGTGCATCACGACAAACGATTACAGGCCAGTCTTCGACCAGCTTGTCCCAGGAAGCATTCGGTTTGCTTGGTCCAGTCAGACCGAGCAGAGGGGTTGCTGCAGGGCAGACCAGTGTGGGTAGACCAATGTTGTCACTGATCAGATTGGCTACCTGGCGCTCCAGTCCAGCTGGGCCAGAGTAGAAGCTCAGGGTCTGCTTGATCTGATCAGTAATCTGTGCAGCGATCTTGACGACATTGTCTTCGCATATGGATAGTCCATCATGCATCCTGCGCTCGAGATCATTGACCTCGCGTTTGCCGTCCAGTTTCTCACTGCCGTTCCAGCTCAGGCCAGTGACGCAGAGGATGTGGATCTGGTAGGTCCAAATAGGATATCGATAATTCATGACTTCTCCTCAGAGGGGGGTTCAGTTGAAAGTTACTACAACAGAGCAGTATAGCACAAAATCAGACTTTTGTCAACCCTCTTATGCTAAATTTAGCTAAAAAAACACCCCGGCCTGGAACAGGTCGGGGTTTTTGGTTATGCGTCAGTCGGGTAGGGCAGGACGTGGCTGCTTTGCAGCGAAGTTCTGCCGTCCGGGAAGGTCCGGAACTCATAGACGACGATGTCGCCACGTCCGGGCATCGGAGTCATCAGATTGAGCATGGCCAGTCCAGCCACACTGCGGTGTGAGGTCATGAGCACATGGCGAGATCGTTCATCTGACTCGCGCATGCTCCGATCTTGCTCTTGAGCGATCTGCATCATCAGCCCGGTCAGAACTCCACGAATCACCTGAGCGCTGGCAACCTGGCCGAGCACATCACCGATTCGTGCATCCGGATTCCGTTCGAGCATGCTGGTCACGGCCGAGCTGTGATTGGGGAAGAGTTCCAATGCCGGAACGTTATCCATCCAGCGACAACCCAGTGTCCCTTGTTCGAAATCGAATTCACTACACAAGGCCTTTCTTCCCAGTCTATACAGCCCGCCACGCTTGAGTATGGTCAGTAGGCTGGCCATGTTGTTCTGGGCATGCGAGTGGCTGTTGCTGAAGGCTGTTGAGAAGTCGACTTTTTTCAGGTGTTGTTCGACAATTGCCTGAATAGATGGATTTGGCTCTTTGATCGGAACACCGATGTCCAAAGAACAAAGCACATAGAAGTAAACACTGCGCACATTAATTCCGCCCATGACTAGGCTCCTTTCTGGCTGTCCAAAGGACAGCGCAGGATTTTCGGGTTTGGTTGAATCGTCCAGTCACGGCAAGTCTCACCTTGCATCAGGGTGTAGTGGACGATGTCGGCTGGACGAAGTAGATCTTGATGCACCATTGAACCAGGCCAAGCCATTTCTGCCAGCGGTGACTCGGTGATGATCAGGATGGCATATTGAATTCGACCGCGTACAGAGCGAGCGGTTTCACCGTCAGCAATTCTGATCAACAACCCGGGAAAGTATCCGCGTAGAACCATGGCCCGACGAGCGTACTTGAGCACGTTATCCAAGGTCTGCTGACCTTCACTCAAGCGCAACGTTTCCAGCTCGTTCTTGAGATTGATCCCAGGCAGATCATCTTCGCGATCAACCCAGAGCGGGTCTAACAGTTTACTGAGCAAAGGAATTGGAATCCGATTTGAGATATCTTTGCGAAAAAGTTTTACAGCTTGCCTTTGCAAATCACTAGATCCGGCAAAAACCAGTCCGATGTGTATTCGGCGCAGATACTCTTGATAGCTGGCGAGCATCTGCTTTCGTCCATGACCGGTCAGCTTTTGATCATCATGCTGACCAAGATTGAACACATAGATCTCCACCCGTGGTGGGTTAGTGTGCAGAGGCATCATATCTCCGATTGAGTGGGCAGGGAAGGAAAGTCGCTTCGATCAGGTCAGTCTGACGCGACCCTGGTTCGACCACGAACACATATCGGAACATCTCAGCAAAGCCGGCCAGTTGAACCGTTGGACAAGCCAAGGTTTCAATGACTGTGGCATGCGAAGCGATCAAGACGTGACGTTCGTTGTTTTTCGAACCTAGTGCAGGATGTCCGGCCTGGATCAAGGCCAAGGCTTCCAAAGTAGCTTGGAAACGTTTTTGAAGCATGCGCGCTCGAGCACTGCAGGCCAGAAGGCAACCAATTACCACCGGACAATCACCTTCTTCAGCCAGTTGGTGATACATTTCCATCACGCTTGGTTCGTTAGTCAGTTCAGTGGTATCAGCCCACTCGTAGTCCAATCCAGGACTTTCGTCGATTTCGACTCCATTTTGGCCAAGCTGGTTCAAAACATGATGGACAGTGTTCAGGGTTCTGGCTTTGCCACTGTGATAAGCTGCGTCGAAAATCGTATCAGATAAGTACTCAGCTGACGAGGCCATCACTTGCATTTCACCAAGCATACTCAAAACATATAGACCAGGTTGCCCATGCCGCATGCACCAAAAAGTCACTTTGACTTGTGTTGGTTCCATGTTACTGCTCCTGTATGGGAACGACACCCGTAAAGGTGTCAACGTTGTTTAAAGAACACTCCCGAGCTTAATTGATCTTAAGAGTTTTGTCAACCAGGCAGCTGCCTGGTCAACTAAAAAACCACCTCAAAGAAACGGTTTTTTGGCGACTTAAGAAATTGATTATAATCAAGACAAAGTGATGGTCAACTTTGTTTCAAGAGCATCAGCAACCTTTTTTAGAAAATCTATACTAGGATTGTATGTCCCACTTTCTAGACGAGAAATAGCAGATTGTTTAGTACCAACTTTTTTGGCCAGAGCTGCTTGGGTCATTCTATGTTCAAATCGTTTCTCGATCAAAGTTTTAATAAATTCAAATTCGGGCCCAAGTTCATCGTAGGCTTTTTTTACTTTCTCATCCTTTAACAATTGAGTTTTTACAGCATCAAATGAATTCATAATATTTAAACTATAACATATATGTTATTTTAGTCAAGTTGTTTTTTCTTTTGCAAAGCGGTGTTAAATTCCTTTTTTGGAATTTGATTTGTTTTCTTTATAAAACCATGAAGTAAAACAATGTATTCTTTATGAAATACATAAAGAATACGAACATTATGTCTACCATGGATTCGTAATTCAAATAACCCTTTACCGATACTCTTGCTATGAGGTAAGCCAAGCCTATACTCGAATTCATTCAATAACTCAATGGTACGGATAGTCCTTGCAAGAGTATTCGCATTTAAGCGTTTCATAAATTTTTCTATTTTATTGTCAAAAAAGATAATTTTCATATAAACAAAAAACTCCCCAGTTAAATGAGGAGTCTATTTCCTGTTTATCAGATTTTTTCTTTTTTGTCAAGAATTAGGATCATTTAGACTTGCCAAGTTTAAAAAAGTATGATATAGTCCCGTCACATATGAATAAATGCGCGCCGGTAGCTTCCACCTACGCTCGATGCAGAATAAGCATGATCGAGCTTCGGTGGACAGGCACTGGTAAAAATCCTTCGGATTTTACCACTTCGCTACCGGATGGAAATACGCGCCGGTAGCTCAGTGGTAGAGCAGAGGCCTTTTAAGCCTAAGGTCGTGGGTTCGATCCCCACCCGGCGTACCATGCCCCGTCGCTCGATCTTTGATCGAGCTATGGGGCATGCCCCACATAGCTCCGAAGGAGCGAAGTGGGACTTCGGGGGACAGGTAGCGTTCACCCACCGTCGCTTTCGCTTCGCTCAAGCTATGGTGGGCAGACCCGGCAGCTGCCGGGCAGGCGATGGAGTACCATGAAAAATGTCGCTTGATAGAGCGGTGTTTTTTGTTAGACCAAGTGGGAAATGAAACTTTCTGGTATAATCGGAGGGTATGAAGAACATATTTATCTTTCACGGAACAGCGGGGTGCCCCGAAGAGAACTGGTTTTCATGGCTTAAAGAAAAACTAGAGAAGATGGGTCGTAATGTTATCGTTCCTCAGTTTCCAACACCAGAAGGTCAATCTTTGGAATCCTGGCTAAAAGTATTGGATAAGCACAAACAATACATTAACGCAGACACCATTTTTATCGGTCATAGCCTTGGTGGGATTTTTTTGCTCCGTATTTTAGAAAGGTTGCCAACAGCCTGTAAAGCAGCTTTCTTTACAGGAACCCCAATTGGAATCAAACCAATTAAAAATTACGATAGCGACAATAGCTTTAGTGGATTTTCTTTTGATTGGGATAATATCAAAAAAAAGGCAGGCTATTTCAGTGTATATCACTCAGACAATGATCCGTATGTTTCTTTGGGTAATGGAGAAGAGCTTGCTAAAAGACTCGATGTTAAATTAAATCTCATCCCTAATGCAGGACATTTTAATACCAGGGCTGGCTATACAGAATTTGATAGATTGTGGGATGAATTGAAGTCCTTGCTATAAATAAGATGATTATGAGAATACTTATTTTCATCGAAGGAACAATTTTAATGCATAAAAACGCCGCTGGGCATACTCGAGAGGAAATCGTGAAGCAGGTTGTCGAGGAAGAAGAATCAATTCGAGATTATGGTTCGTATATTCCTGTTGGTGGTCAGTCGGTTCAGAAAATTAAGGCCTGGAAGGACCAAGAAGCAGAAATAATTTATCTTACTTCCCGAAGAAAAATCGAGGAGATTCAAGCCATTCAGGACGTGTTAACTCGCAACGACTTTCCTAAGGGCGATCTGGTATATCGTCAGGGAGACGAGGAATACAAAAACGTTGCCGAAAGGATCATTCCAGATATTCTAATCGAAGATGATTGTGAAAGCATTGGCGGAGTAGATGAAATGACTATTACCCACGTTGCTCCAGAGATTAGACAAAACATTCACTCGATTCCAGTTAAGGAATTTGGTGGTATAGGCCATTTGCCAGATAATATAATGAGTTTACAGAGATATGAAAATTAGAACAATAACCACGGGAATCAATCTAAAAACAACCAAAGAAACCAAAAAGATCAAAGAGGCTGCTGATTTCAACCAGAAAGCCAAAGAGACTTATGAAAAAGAGGAGTATGAAGTTCAGACAACCAGGATCGCCACTAACTCTTGGGAGGAATATGCGACTGGATTATCTGACAAAGAAGTGGTATCCGAGATTGTTGCTATTGAGGCCGTGGCCAAAAAGCATGGTGTCAGTTTTTTCAATATCGGATATAGCCAAACACCTAGCAAAACCTTGCTAATCTCAGAGATAAATAAAAACACTTCAATCATATCTGCTTCGGCTAAAGTTGCTCATAAAAATCAGATTGACTTTGAAAATACCAAAGCCGCCGCTAAAACTATCAAAAAAATAGCCCAAGAGACTGAGAACGGATATGGCAACTTTAGATTCTGTGCCGCTGCGAATTGCCAACCAGGAATTCCGTTTTTTCCTGCTGGTTATCACAAAGGTAATAAGCCCGCCTTTGGAATCGGTCTCGAATGTGGTGACTTGGCAATGAAAGCGTTTTCAAAATCATCAAATCTAGTTGAGGCAGAAAAGAATCTCAAACAAATTTTTGAAAGTGAGCTAAAGAAGATTGAAAAGATTGCAGGGAAGCTATCAAGAGAGTTCGGTATTACTTACAACGGCATTGATTCATCACTTAATCCTGGACTTGAAAAGAATGAGAGTATCGCTTTTGCTTTTGAGAAGCTGGGGATTAATAAGTTCGGAGACCAAGGAACCCTGGCTATTGCCGCCATGGTCACAAGAGTTTTGAAAAATCTTAATATCAAACTTTGTGGCTACTCAGGTCTTATGCTTCCTATCTGCGAAGACATGGGACTTGCTCAAAGAGCCAACGAGGAAACTTATAACTTAGCCAATGTTCTGCTTTACTCAGCTGTCTGCGGGTGTGGTTACGATACTGTACCTGTGCCAGGCGACATCAGTGAGAGAACAATCGAGTCTATTATCTTGGATGTAGCCAGTTTGGCGACTAAGCTGGATAAACCATTATCTGCTCGTGTTTTTCCTGTCGTTGGCAAGAAGTCTGGCGAAATGACCAACTTCAAATCCCCATACATGGTGGATTGTAAAATTTTGAAGATATAAAGTTCGTATGAAAAATGTGAATCAATTACCAAAAGCAACTCAGGGAATCACGGAATCAATCGTCGGTATTTTTCAAGAAGCTCTGAAAGACAGCTTGGTTGGTGTCTATGTTCACAGCTCAGCGGCCATGGGTTGTTTTAATCCAAAAATGAGCGATCTAGATTTGTTGGTTGTCGTAACTAATGCACTGAGTGAAGACTAGAAAAGACAGACAACCAAAGAGTTATATGAGTTGGCTGTTCATGTCCCAATCAAAAAAGGAATTGAACTTAGTGTGGTTTTGAATAAATACACTAAAGAAGAGTTTATTTATCCGACACCCTTTGAACTTCATTTTGGAAACGATCATCTTGAACGTTATGCAAGGGGTGAAATTACAGAAGATGATGGTAAAGGTGATCCAGATCTGGCCAATCACTTCATGCTTACTTATCATCGGGGAGTTTGTGTATACGGTCAGTCGATTAAAGATACTTTTGATCCAGTTGATCCAAAATACTATATTCAATCAAACTGGGAGGATGTTAAAGCTGCTAAGACAGGGATTCTAGAGAATCCAGTTTACAACACCCTTAACCTTTGTCGCTTTTTACAATATCTGATTGATGGCACAATTTCGTCAAAACAAGAAGGTGGCGAATGGTTTCTAAAACAAAAAGACATCGAGTATCATGATTTGGTGTCAAAGGCATTATCAGCTTACGCCTCTGAAAAGATGGCAAAATTTAGGAATCAGGAGCTGGTTGAGTTCGCTGAGTATATGCTAGGAAGAATCAATAAACTAAATCTACCTCCTGTTAATCACCTGTTTTAACAGGTAAAAACAGATATTGATTTTTGAAGTATTCGACATGTGGATAAAAAGGCCTGTGGGGGGGGTGAAATAAGGTAGAATGTAGTAAACATTATAATTACTATAAAATAATATGGGTTTTATTTCACAAGCGGCTGGATATTGGTTTCTCTTGAGTTTCGGAGTGACCATGATCTTAGTCACTTATTTTTTTGCTCGATGGAAGCGATGGCACACTAAAGATGGCTTTCTTGTAGCAGGACGAAAAGTTGGTTGGTTTATTGGTGGAACAAGTATTGCCGCATCTTGGATTTGGGCTCCAGCCTTATTTATTTCTTCTCAGCTTGCATATCAAAAAGGATTAGCTGGGATTTTTTGGTTCGTATTACCAAATGTGGTTGCTTTGGCCATTTTTGCTTTTTTGGCTCCTCGTATCCGAGAACGACTTCCTGAAGGATATACTTTGCCCCAGTATATAAAACATCGCCTAGAGAGCAATAGGGTACACAAGATGTACATGGTGCCATATTTCTTTTATCAGATTATGGCTATTACGGTTCAGTTGTTTGCGGGTGGCAGTCTATTGTCACTTCTTACAGGAATTCCTTTACTTCAGGTTATGCCAATTCTTTTAATTATTGGTCTAATCTACACTTTAATCTCTGGACTAGAAGCATCGATTGTTACTGATTTTGTTCAGATCGCCATGATTGTAGTTATTGGTGCAATAGTATTACCTTGGACCTGGAGTGCTGGTGGTGGATTCGAAGCCGTTCAGGCTGGTTTTGCTGGACTTGGAGGCTCAATCAATATTTTTGATCCAAGGATAGCTTTCTCACTCGGTATTGTGACTTCTATTAGTTTGATTGCTGGATCAATTTCAGATCAACAATACTGGCAAAGAGGTTTTGCTATTCGTAAGAACCAGATTGTTAAAGCCTTTATTTTTGGTGCTTTACTTTTCGGACTAGTGCCGATTGCTTTATCGACCCTTGGCTTTATGGCTGCTAATCCTGCTCTTGGTATAGTTTTGCCAGAGGGTATTGATGTGTCTATGATTGGAGTTCAAACAGTCGTTTCCTTATTGCCTACCACGGCCGTATTCTTGTTTGTAATCATGCTTCTTTCAGGACTTAGTTCGACCCTTGACTCTGGACTTTCTGCGATCAGTTCACTTTGGGTGACCGATATCTCGAGGGCAGATAGTGATGAGAAAGCTATTCGTACAGCTCGCAAGGCCATGGTCGGGTTTGGGGTTCTTGGTCTTCTAATTGCTTTTGCGGTTTATTACATTCCTCAGCTTGGTCTGTTCCATCTATGGTGGATATTCAATGCTGTTGCAGCGACCGTGTTGGTTCCGACAATTCTAAGTTTGTACTGGGATCGTCTTGATGCTAGGGGGGTATTTTGGGGTGTACTAGTTTCATTCGTTGTTGGTTTACCACTCTTTATCTATGCAAACATTATCGGAAACGATGTTTGGATTGTCAGCACCTCGGTTGGTATAGTCCTTGTAAGTACACTATTCTGTCTATTGATGCCCAGAAAAACGAAATGGAAATCTCAAGTTGAGCAGAGTTAATCGAAATAAAAAACAAGGCCGCCTTTAATAGGCGGTCTTTGTATAATTATAATCAATAAATCAAACCTGACCCTGTAGCAGCTTCGGTAGACAAAACCCCACCCCACTCTCCCTAATCTCAGTTCCGATAGTGTTCACGACGGAGTACCATGCCCCGTCGCTCCACATAGCCCAAGCTTCGCTTGGGCGGCGTGGAGCTATGGGGCATGTCCCCCAAAGCTCCACAAAGCTCAAGTTTCTTGAACCGTGTGGAGCGACGGGGGACCGAGACTCAATCCCACATGGCTTCTTAAAGCTCCTTTAGGAGCGTAGTAGGATTGACAATCAGATAAAGTTCATGTTAGAAAGAATATAAGCTCCCCCTGTTAAATGATTAACTTGCGGGAGTTTTATGTTTTACGTATACATTTTGCAGAGCTTGTTCGATAGTCGATATTATTACGGATTTACTACGCAATCCATTGAAGAACGCCTTAAACAACACAACAAAGGCGACTGTTCTTATACTAAGAAGTATCGTCCTTGGAAGTTAGTGTGGTTTGCTGGGTTTGTTTCGAGATTCAAGGCTGAAGAATTTGAGCGTTATCTTAAACGAGGTTTAGGCTACGCTTTTTCTCGAAAGAGTTTGATCTGATCATCAATACTTTGGATTTGTCTATCCTCGCTCGAGCTTGATTTCCGAGCATAAAGGAAGTATTTAGGTTTATCTTGTTTCATATAAGCTTGTTCGAGGTAATTATTATCTAATTTTAGCCAAACTAGCCTTGACAAAAGGCTAATTTTATGCTATACTGACTTCTTAATTCCTGGATGTATGTCTGGGTAGTTTGGCCGAATGGTCAAGTAATGGTGATATGATTCTGGCACCACCCTCAGAATCACTTTCCAAATAGAGGTTTCGTATGACAACCTACCGTTATAGTATCACTGGTGGTCCCAGCAAATGGGATCTCATGCTCGCCCTTTTCGACAACGAGAACCAGAAGCGTCTGCCTTTTTTCGAAGCCATGGGTGGACGTAGTTTCTTCAAGATGAAGGTACTCATCCACTCCGTTACCCGCAACAGCCCCGACATGTGGGAGATCCACGCCATCGACATGGATAACCATGAAATGGTCAAGATCGCCTACTCGACCGAAACCCGCACGGGGTGGGTTAACAACGTGGTGGAAGTCGACAAAGATCCACTGAGCCAGGTGCCCGATCGAGCGATGCACAACATCAGCTGATCAACTTCTCGCACGCCCGTGCGGCAGAAATACGTTCTGCTAAAGGGCGTGTTTCTGTTTGTGTACCAAAAAGGGACGGTCTGCCCGGCAGCTGCCGGGCCTGGTTGTCCCTAAAACTGTGGATTACTTTGATATGATATAATAGATAAACTATGACTTTGAAATCCCTTGAAGAAAAAATTAAACAATTGGACAAGCGAGTTCAGGAGCTGGAAAAGAAACAAAGCAAGCCACAGCCAGCACCAAACAATGTTGCCGACCTTTTTTCTTTTGACCGATTTGATCGCCAGTGTGCTGATCGTCGGAAAAAGTATTTGATCA
>JBDRNK010000105.1:0-5889 GCA_043811105.1 Candidatus Uhrbacteria bacterium | reverse complement strand
GGGATTCGCGGGTTCGATTCCCGCCGAGTCCACCATATTCAGGACCAACCTACCCACTCTGGATCATCCGGTCGAGGGTGGGTTTGGTTTGGTTACCCGTTCTGTTCTAAATATTTAAGATAACACTCCCGGCAATATACTTTACGTTCTGGGAACATTTGGTTTTTATGCACAGTGATCTCTTTCTGACACTTTTGACAAGTCAGGGATTCTGTCAATGGAGTATTTGAGGTCCGGAGCATTTTTTGTAAACGTGTTAGGAAATGTTCGCGCGGAAACGGTAAACCTTTTTGCTGATAAAATTCAAACTCACGCGGCAGAACACTATACGGTCGACCAAGCTGAGCATCATAGATCGGTTTGCTAACCAATTGCTCTGGATCGATCTCAGACAAACAGTCTGGAATCTGATCAATTCCGACCGCGTTAGTTTGGTCAATCTTATGTGGTGCCAGCACATTCCCTTTTTTCGGGTCTAACTTCAAGGCACCATATCGTTCCAACTCATCTTCAGTGTAACCAAGAAACTCAGCCCCAATGGAAAACTGCATCCCCATTGGCGACAGGTCAGCTGGAAAATACTGACCATATTCACCGCTATCTAACATCTTGCATTTGACATCGTCGAGCAAAGCCCAATATTCTTCTTCTGTATACTGCTTGTTGTAAAGACAAAACTTTTTCCGCTGCAAACCAACACAACCAAAACAAAACTCGCAGTTGTGACAATTGTAGCAATATTCAAGACTTGATGAATTCCAACACTGATCGCAAAATTTCATGTTATCAACATAAACCAAGCCATTACAGTTGTAGGCATTGCCGCCCCAACCATCCCAGGTACAAAAAGCTGAATTTTTTAAATCATCATTAACCCAGCACCAAAAACTATCAGCACAGCGCATTAACCAATATCCATGTTTAACCCGAACTGATTTTTCTAAATATTCGCCTTGCGAATCCTCGGCTCCTGACCAAAAAGCTTCTGGCCACACCGCGTCTTTAGAAATCATTTTATAAAAACGATCTCGATACTCTTCGAACACGCTCGCACAACTTAGATCAATCTGAGCCACACGCTTCTTGTATTCTTCTTCGCTCAACTGTTCGCCAAAGAAAACAAACTTGCGATTACGCAAATTCACTCCGCCAAGACAGTTCTCACAATTCCGACAATCAAATAAAAACGCACTGGTCATACAATCAAAGCACTCGATACAAGACTTACATTCAAAACAGCGTTTGATGCGATTGCATTGATAACAATTTCGTGAAAGCCAAATATTGGTTGTATCAACCGAGTCCTCAGTATCAAACAACAACGCAGAGTAAATCAAGCGCCGACATTCTGCACCACCAAAAACCATGTACGAATCCTCG
Organism: Candidatus Uhrbacteria bacterium; assembly: GCA_043811105.1. Lineage (GTDB taxonomy): Bacteria > Patescibacteriota > Patescibacteriia > UBA9934 > CAZDDW01 > CAZDDW01. The sequence continues at coordinate 4,509 of JBDRNK010000105.1, read as the reverse complement.
GTATTCAGCATGTCCACGGCGACCGAATTCTTATTCGAACCATCATCGCGCGAAGCGCAGTATGGTGTCTTATGAATTAGGGTTCGCATCTGGTCAAAGAATGACTCATCCGGGTTGATCGCTTGCTCATGAGAAAAATCTGATGCCCACCAATCCTTGTCATTCATACACGGAATCGGGATGTCCGGATGCATAAAAGACAAAATCGGTTCATTGGTTATACAATCTTTATTCCACCAAATTGAAATTCCAGTGGCAAAGCCAAGCATCATCTTCAATCGTTTTTCGGGCGCTAATGTTGAAGGTGGAACACTGAATTTTTTGTACCAACCAATCTCTTCTTCGTCCATGATCCACTTCTCACCAGTCAACTCACAAATCCGCTCGCCAGGTTTTAGCCCGTCGAGGATGGTTTTTATTTTTGAGTCAAAATTGGGAGTTTTATTCATACAATTTTGACGAAATCCCTCCGTAGCTCGGCTTGTCCGAGCGAAGGGGGATCGCATCGTATTGTGGTGTTTTTGACATATGTTCTATGCGGGACCGACACCCGTAAGGGTGTCATTTGGTTGACAGGCTGACGCCTGTCGTTCCCTACTTAATATAGGCGGATTATTACCCGCCTATATTAACACTTTAAGCTTGTTTTGTCGAAACTGAATGTGACGCCCTTACGGGCGTCTTTCCCAGGCTAAACAATCACCTCAGACTCATCGATCTTTTCCACTTTTTCCTCTTTCATATCCCCGCCCTCAATTTCCTTTTCCACTTCCGCTTTAACCCTGGCATAATTCTGACGAGTGTATTCAACGATTTTATTTGTGAATGATGGATGTTTCGGTGCAGTCACAGTCAGAACATCTGCAGAAAACGGATCCCAACGTTTACCATCAATGGTCATCTTCACATAAATCTCGCGCTCAGCCAGGTTGATCATATCTGATACTTCAAAAATCGGCCGCATTTCCAATTCCATAATCGCAGCGTCTTCAGCGGAAATCTGAAAAACAATCATTGAACCAACGTTTCCAAATAAAGTCGACCGTAGAGTCGGTGACAACTGCGACAGGTTCTGGTTAGCCACGGTTACGGCAATCCCAAACTTTCGCGACTCAGCCAACATATTTTCAAAAGTCTTGGTGGCAATATTCTGAAACTCATCAACATAAAAGTAGAATGGTGTTCGTTCTTTTGAAGCCAGGCGAATGCGTTGCATTGAGGCCTGATAAATCTTGGTAATCAGAACCGCTCCGAAAAAAGCTGACTTATCATCACCAATTCTACCTTTAGCGAGGTTGACCAAAAAGATTTTACGGTTCTGCATGATGTCAAAAAAGTCGATTTTATTTTCCTGCTGTCCAAAAATATTTCTCATCAACGGGTCTGCTAGTAGTTGTCCTAACTTATTTAACAACGGGCTAACAGCTTCGGCATCATATCGCTGTGACCATTCCGGAAACTCGATCGCCCAAAAACGTCGAACAACAGGATCTTTTATATGCTCGATCACCTTTCCTCGATACGGCCCACTAGACAACAAAGAAACCATACCATTAAAAGTCCCTTTCGGATAATCAATCATGGCCAAAGTTGAAAAGCGAAGCAAGTGTTCAATTCGCGGAGTCCAATCAGAAGCAAACTGCTTCTTGAAAATTTCAATAATCGCATCAGTCACCATATGCTTGTCTTCATCGGAAACATTAGCGATCGGATTAAAGGAAATCGGAAATTCACGATCTGAGGGATCGATTAAAATCACATCTTTAATCCGGTTCTCTGGCAAGAAATCCAAAATATCCTGAATCAAATCTCCGTGAGGATCAATTACTCCCAAGCCGTGATCATAAAAAATATCAGCTCGAATAAAATGTTCAAGCAATTTTGTCTTGCCCACCCCGCTTTTTCCAATAACATACATGTGACGCTGACGGTCACGACGCTTAATTCCAAAAATGTAGCGCTTGTTTGAAAAACCAGAACTATAATTTGAACGCCCAAAAAGTGAAAGATCTTTCGGGTCTATATCATCTTTGGTTGGTAATGTGTCCGGTGGTTCATGACGACGGGCTACAAAAGTCTCCAGCTCGCCACCTCCGCCACCATAGGCACCTGAGTAGTCATCGGACATAGGATATTAAACTAAGAAAATATATCTGTGCTTATTTTTTTATTTTATTATTCTTTACCACGGAAACACCCCATCTCCAGCCGGTGGTTTCTGGGGGGTTGATCCTTGACCTCCGCCACCGTTACCACCTGGTTTCTTTCTTCGACGCGGACGTTTCTTTTGATTTGGATCGTTCTGGGTTGTTTTTTGCTCAATCTTTTCTTCTTTCTTTTCTTCTGTTTTTTCTTCCTTGACAACCTTGTGGCTTCCACTCCCTTCAGAAAGTTCACTTAAACTTACTTCTTTTTCCTCGCTTTGTTTAATTACAACTTCTCCATCTGTCACTTTTGGCGGTCCTGAACTTATTTTCTTACCAGGCGGAGCCTGGCTCGGCTTCGCCGGGTTTTCTTTTTTTTCATCTTTCTTCCCACCCTTTCGCTCTTCACGAACAATCTCAATACAATCCTCACAATAAATCGGTCGGTTACGATCCAACTCAACAGGAATACTAATTTTACTCTTACAACGAGAACAATCATAATCAAACAACGGTTTACTGGATTTTTTCTTTGACGGGGCTTCAGCTGGCATTCCCGGAACTTCAACATCGATTGTTGGCTTTGATTCACTCCAGCGAATAATTCTATCTTCAACCTCAGATCGCGGTGTGGCATAACGTTCTCGCGAAACATCAATCACTTTTTGTGCATTGCCGGTTGCTGCGGCAATTGCCGGTAATGTTGTAGCGGAAAAAGCTTCTGAAGTAATCCCGTCGATCATTAATTTCAGATAAACATTAAACTTGGGCAAATTAACCAAATCTTCTTCGGTAAATCGCGGAGCAAATTCAGTTACCAGTTTAAGAGCATCAGCGGCACCGACACGAAAAGCTATGATCGAACCAACGTTACCAAAAACCGCGGCAGCCACTTCTTCATCAAGCTGTTCAATGTATTGATGAGCCATCATCAAATTCAAACGATACTTTCTAGCCTCAGACAAAATATTAGTAAATGACTCTGTAGCAAAGTTTTGAAACTCGTCAATAAATAAATAAAAATCCTGGCGATCGGCTTCGGGGATATCAACTCGTTCCATAACCGAAAGCTGAAGTTTAGAAATCAACAAACCTCCAAGCAAACGAGATGAGTCTTCTCCGATTCGTCCTTTTGACAGGTTCATAATCAAAATCTTACGTTCATCCATTATCTCACGCGGATTGATCGTTGATTTTACTTGCCCAACGATATTGCGAATAAGTGAGGTTGATAAAAATTGACCAACCTTGTTCTGAATTGGAGCAATCGCTTCTGAACGAAACTTGTCTTGCCATTGTTCATACTCAGTGATCCAAAAAGACTTAACAACCGGGTCTTTAATATTGCTGATAATCTTGCGCCGAAAATCACGATCAACCAACAAGCGGTTAATACCCAGCAAAGTGTTGCCTGGATTTTCAATCAACGACAAAATACAGTTGTTCATAATGTGCTCCATTCGAGCACTCCAAACATCCGGCCAGATCTTTTTGAAAACCGCCATTAATCCAGCAGCAATTAAATGCCGATGTTCAGGATCAATTGTTTCAAAAACATTAAATCCAAGCGGAAAATTTACATCCGCAGGATTAAAATATACTACGTCGTTGATCCGGTGATTTGGAATATAGTTTAATATCTTTTCAGCTGAATCTCCGTGAGGATCAACAATACCTACCCCGTGACCAAGATAAATATCAGACAAAATCATGTTTTCAAGCAAAGTCGTTTTACCCACACCGGTTTTTCCAATCAAATACATATGCCGACGCCGGTCATCGGTTTTAATTCCAAACTTTTTCATCGAGTTCCTAAAATTGGTTCGCCCGAAATAAATTTTATCTTCTTCGTGATCGTGATTATATGGATCTGGCATAATTATATTGGTAGATTATCAGGTGCGTCATCGGTTTCATCTTCAACCGTTGGTTTAATTCCAACATCTTCAAGTTCAACACCAGGCGAAATTAGCACCTTAATTACATCCGGCATATCATCATCGGCAATAATCGATTCAATTGCACCGGGAGTTTCCTTGGCTATTTTTGCTGTCATTGGCTTTGTTGGAGCGGAAACCTGAGGTAAATCTTGAGTATCAATAAACGGTTTTTTGATCGTACCAATCTCTGGTTCAGGCTCATTTAGAGATTGGTCAACACCCTCAATCTCGAAACTTAACCCGGAATCAGTCTGAACTGTCCCCTCTTCCAGATCAACCAACTCTTTTTTTCGATCAGCTATAGCCGGAGTCAAAGCATGTTCCTCACCCTCAGAAGCAAAAGATAATTGTGACGGTGGTTCAGCCCGTTTGCTAACGGTTTTCTGGATAAGTGGTGCTTTAATTAATGGTGTTGGGAAATGCCA
>JBDRNK010000104.1:0-4787 GCA_043811105.1 Candidatus Uhrbacteria bacterium | reverse complement strand
TGCATGTCCAGCTGATTCAGACCTAAACGAATTTCATTTTCAACCATCACTGGCTCTAAAGCATTGGCAATGGTCAAAGCAGTTAATTCCCAGGTTTGATCATCCTGATAAGTTAATTGATAAGGGGCGTTATCAAGTATTGTCTGAGCAGACGAAATCAAATTCATAGCCTGGCCAGCCGGTATCTCTGCATTACTATAACTGTGTTTCAGACTGATCGGACTTAATTTAAAAATTAACAGCATTGATTCAAACTGATCAGCAAAATCATTCAGATCAACCACAGTTCCTGGAGAATCTTCGTTGACACTAATTTCCCAAGTGTCTCCGAGCTGATTAATCTGGTAACCAGCATTGATTGGCGGTTCAGCCAGTTCAGGAAATTCGGAAACCAACTGATTATAAATTGTTTGATAGGAAATTGTCGTTGGAATAGACAGATCAGGCTGAGTCAGAAAAGCAAAAGCGACGAGTAAGGCATCAAGAATTGGATTATCATGATGATAAGTTTGATAAGCATATTCAAGAGCAGTATCAATATCAAAATCAATATAATTTTGAGCCACATCCGGATCACCTGTGCCAAAAGACGACAGACTAATATGAGCCAGCTCATCTTTGTAAATTACATCCAGTCCTTGATCAAGTAAGATATCGGTTTTGGAATAGAGAAGGTTGCGCGCAGTTTCCTGATCTAATCCAGCAACTTTAAAAGGACCGATTTTAATTCCCGGTCCAATCGTTCCGGCATAAATTTCCGAAGCAGCATAAACACCTAGGGCAGCTAGAACAACAACAATAATAAAGATCAAGACAATTCGTTTGATCCATTTCCAATAATTAGTTTCCTTGCAGAAGTTCATTTAATACTTGTTTGGCAAACCGCTCCCGTTCGGTAGCGACGTCTTGTTCAGAAAAAATCGCTATTTGCACAGTGCCCCCAACTGTTGCGTTGGCAGAGATCATGCTTTTAGGAATAGTGAGCCGTTCGTTTTTATCAGTAATAATAACCACCTGGTCATCAGTAAATTTTTCAATCGTGGCTTCTAAGGTGTAAGGTAAATTCATAATTATGTAATTTCTTGGACATTGATTGATGAAGCCTGTCCGGTTTTTGGCAGGGTAATAGTCAGAATTCCATTTTTCAATTTTGCATCAGCTTTGTCGGATTTTACATGAGCCGGTAGAACGATTGAACGAGAAAAACTTCCCCAATGACATTCATGAATATGAACCGTGGTACTTTTTTCTTCTTGACAATCGATCTCGCGTTTTCCTTTAATGGTGACTGTATCAGCGGTAACTGAAATATCAAGATCAGCTGGTTTAACTCCAGCAATGGCTGTTCGAATAATTATCTGCTTTTGATTCTCCACCACATCAACCGCTAATTGTCCTTCGCCGTGCGGTACAAAGTCGCTGTCGGTGATCCAGGAAAGAATATCATTTTTTTGATTTGTCCCCATAATGTTTGAATTATATCACATTTTCGTTTAAAATCATTAAAACATTAAATACATTGATTATGAAAAGATATTTACTATTAGGCGGGCTTTGTTTAGTCTTAACCGGATTTAGTGGATGTGGCGGAGGTTTGTTCTCGAATAAAGAAGAAATCAGTACTATTGATACAATTGGGCCAATGAGTTCAGTAGAAACTTCTTCTGATGATCTAGAGATTGATTTTGATGCTTTAGAACAACAGCAGGCTAGTCAGGATCAGGAAATGATTGAAAATGAACCATTAATTGAAGCTCCGACAGAATCTTTTTTAGTCCAGACGGCTCAGCCAGTTTCTATCAGCCCAACTGAGTCAGAGGAATCAGTCGTTCAGCCAATTGTTATGATTTTGGATGATGATCAAGATGGGGTTGAAGATACAGTTGATAACTGTTTAGGATTATCTAACTCAGCGCAGGTGGATACTGATCATGATGGGTTAGGAAATGATTGTGATGCTACGCCGTATGGTGAAGGTTCAATTGATACAGATCAGGATGGGATTACTGATCTAAGTGATAATTGCCCGACTGTATATAATCCAGAGCAGGGGAGTTGTTAGTTATCAGTTTTTAGTTCATAGGCAGGGTCACTTGACCCTGCTTTTTGAATATGTTAACTTTTGTTCACAAACACAACACATGGAGGAAAAACCATGAAAACGATCGTCTGTGGTTTTTGTCTGTTTCTTGCATTGTTTTGGCTCTCTACCATAGTTATCGGGGCTGCAAAAGCTATTGTGCAACATTTTGTTCGCACATGGAAAAAATACAAAACAAAAAGGAGAGAGACTTTCACCTACTAGCGTTATTTTCCGTCCATTTCTGGATGGTTTTTTCTTTGGATAAAAAATACACCGTGAAATTATCACGGTGCGAGTTTGAGTATTTGATACAACGCTTCGCGCAATGGACTCAGCTCCAGCGCCTCATCCTCTTCAGTCTGATCGCAGGTGTATTTGCCGGTCGGGCCGACGATGTAGAGCGAGCGCAATGGGAAGTATGGATTTACTTCTCCTCGAAGTCGATCTGTTAGAGTAACTGGTCGTTGACCATGCTCGGTTCGGATCGTGCCGTCAGGCAGAACCAATGCGTAACAGTCTTCCCAGCAGCAGGGAATCGGTTTGCCTCGCTGCTGAACCAGGTTGCAGTAGAATTTCAGAATCGCTTCTGCGATCTCTGGCTGAGTCAACTCAGCTTCATCACGCCCTTCAAGCGCATTGCGTTTGACCTTGGCTGGATCCAGAACTTCGCCCTCAATCATGAAAGCAGTATCGTTGGCCAGAATCGGTAGATCTGTTAGATCGCGATATGTCAGTGCCTTGCGTTGAGCATTATCTGCAATATCGCTACCTTCAACGATCTCAACAATTTTGATATCAAGATCAACTGGTGTCAGACACTCAACACCAGTACCAGTAAGTAGTTTCCGAATCCGCTCAACCTTGGCTTGATTGTTTGAGGCAATTAAAATGCGCATATTTCCACCAAAGTAAGGTTATCATTTCTTAGGTTCAAAGCCAAGCCTTGACAGCGAGGTCTATTTCAGCTACATTTATATCTCTGCCAATCCTGGTGGAACTTACATACACAATTCCTAGCTAGGAGTGGAAGATGAATAAGCAAGGTCTGAGAAACATTTGGGTACCCATGATCCTCATAATCGGTATGCTCTGCGGAGGGCTGTTTGTGGTTCAGGGACAGCAACAAAAAGAGGAAGAGATCTACGATGGCCCGATGACGGACACGGAAGAGGAAATCTACCTGTCCTGGAATGAATGTTACGTGATCAGGATCAGCAGTGTCACCGAACAAGAGCGAGAGAACAGTCCGCTTTGTGAAGGCGGTGGGAATATCGGCCTATCCTTTCAAGGTGCCAAGAGGGTAGCTGTGAAGGATACTGAGGTCGATCCCCCGACCATCGTGGCCACCTTCTACAACGGTACGGTGACCTACACGATCCATCCGCTTCATCCGTATGCGGTGTACAGTGTGGACACAGACACGTTTTACAACAACACTCTGATCCTCTTCACTACACGAGATCCAGGGGTGGACTACAAGATGCCACCCGTGGGAGGAGATGAACAATGAACTTCTTGACTAGCGGCCGCTGGATCATCCTGATCCTCCTGATATTCGCTCCAGAGATGATCGACAACCTGGTGTTGGGAATCGACCTACGTCAAGAACTCGGTAGCCTGCCATACTTCGCCCACAAGGTCTCGCACTACGTTGCCGGTATGCTCTTCATTAGCACTCTGCACTACTTCGGCATCGTCCGCCTCCGTACAAGGAAAGGACTCGACGTCAAGGAGACAGGTGCAACGGATTGAGCCAGTTCCTTCCTAACCAGCTTTCCACACTTCACACCCGCCCCGCCCAGTCGGTTCTCGATCCGCCTTCGCTCAGCAAGCTGAGCTTCGGTGGACAAGCAAGAGCCGTCCATGGGTAGGGGGCGGCTTTTTTTATTAACACAAAACCCCGAGCGTTTGCTCGGAGTTTTATGGTGACCCCAAGGGGAATTGAACCCCTGTTCCCAGGATGAAAACCTGGTGTCCTAACCACTAGACGATGGGGCCGTGGTATTTTGTGTCCCAATCTCGTTCGACGAGATGGGGCCAAGATATTTGGCCACCCTAATCCCGTTCGACGGGATGGGGTCGTGGTTATTTGTGGCAGAATCATATCAGTAATATAGGCTCCTGTCAAGCAAAGCATTGACAGAATTAGCTCAATGTGGTATCCTTGTCTTGCAAAAAGTAATGACCAAAGTAAGTAGGGATAAAGTCGAATCTCACTGCAGGCCAAGTCTTTTGCAGAATAATTCATTTTATCTTTACTATGAACGGAAAGATCGCTAGACTCATGGATCGTGGTTACGGTTTCATTACCCCAGAAGACGGTGGTAAGGACATCTTCTTCCACTCCGCAGAGTTACAGGGCATTGAATTCAATGACCTTGCTGAAGGTGACGCAGTTACCTTTGAACTCGAAGAGTCAGACAAGGGCCCTAAGGCCACAAATGTTGCACGTGCATAATACACGTCAAATAAAAGACCCCTGCTTTCGAGCAGGGGTTTTTGATTGGGTTGATCCGGAAGCTGCCGGGTTGACAAACAGTTGCGAATAGAGTACTATTGATTTCTGAAATCGAACCTTTTGAAAGGAGGTGACCATTATGTGTATAGCCTAAATGGAGGTACACATGTGCAAGAGAACGAAGAGATCGGAGTTGCGGCGCTCGATGATCGAGCGCGGACGCAACAACCACAACCAGTGCGAACG
>JBDRNK010000103.1:0-12197 GCA_043811105.1 Candidatus Uhrbacteria bacterium | reverse complement strand
CTGAAATCGAACCTTTTGAAAGGAGGTGACCATTATGTGTATAGCCTAAATGGAGGTACACATGTGCAAGAGAACGAAGAGATCGGAGTTGCGGCGCTCGATGATCGAGCGCGGACGCAACAACCACAACCAGTGCGAACGGCACTGGGCTAACAGCGTGACGCGACAGCGGGTGCGCAAGCAGTTGCGGCGAGCGTGTTACGATGATCGGTTCGAAGATGAGGTCGTGATCGAACGGCCGTGGATGAGTCGCTCCCACGGACGGCAGATCAAGAAGAGCGTTCTGTCGAACTGGTTGAACTCTCGTGTCGGTCAGCCCTGGGCTCAGGTCTTCTCGGATCTGGTGAACGAGATCGGCTGGGATCTGGTTAGGCAGGAGGTGCTTCATAGCCGGTGTCGCGACGTGCGCAAGTGTACGGACATCCACGCTGGTGGTTGGGACTGGTTGGTCGACGAACACGGGATTCTGCGCAAGGGCAAGGACTACGAAGGTGCCAAGTACGAGCCGTACGAACGTCCGTACTATCACGACGTGTTCAACGGCCGCTACGTTACCTGCATCGGTGGGGTTTACCACTGGGTGGTCGGTACTGAGTGGGCTTGGAGCAAGTGTAGGAACCCGGTCATGCTCAAGGGCAAGATCGAGGAGCCGCTCAATGACGATGATCTGTTGTTGCTCTACGGCCTGAACGGTCAGGACTTCCAGTACGTCACCCACACGGCCAAGCACGTGCTCAAGCGCTCGGCTGCTTAGACTTATTACCCCGGACAAGCTGTCCGGGGTATTTTTATCCACAACTGGTGCCTGACCCCTGTTGTGGATAACTTGACGGGAATGTTCTTGTGTGATAATCTGCGTTTTCTGATTCAGAAGGAAAAAAGGAGGACGAGAGATGACTGAGTTTTTTGTTCAAACGGTTCGTATCGGCGGTAAGAGTATTCCGTTGAATCGGGGAACTACGAAAGATCCTCGGGTGGCTGAACTGATCAAGTCGGCTCTTGGTGAGGTGGATATCAAAGAGCTTCATCTTCCGGCGACTGCGGAAGTAGCGCGTCTGCTTGGTGAAATTATCTGGGTAGGGCCAGCTGAAGAAGAGGTCTTGCCAGGTGAACAGCCGGCAATAGAATACGAACTGGAGACGGCTCCGGGACTGAGTACAAGGCAGACACAATTTCTCTGTCAGCGCGTGAAAGATGTTGAACTGTCTATTCGAGTACACAACTGTCTTGAGGTTTGTCAGATCAATTTTCTTTGGCAGTTGGTCACCAATCGTGAATCAGATCTGCTCAAGACGAAGAATCTTGGCCGCAAGTCCTTGAACGAGATCAAGGAGTTTCTTGGCGAAGAAGGGCTGTACCTGAACATGAAATTGTCTGAATACAACTGGCCGACTGAGGACGAGTTGGCTTAAACAAAAACCCCTGGATACGATATCCAGGGGCATTTTTTTAAAGTATCAAGTTTCAAGTAACAAGTGTCAAGTTAGGAAGATATCACAATATTCTCCATACTTGATCCTTGTAACTTGAAACTTGATACTTTCTTCAGACCCTAGTCCAAATAACCACCTGCCTGCAGGTTCCACAGATTCTTATAGATCTTGCTCGATCGAGCCAGTTCTTTATGCGTTCCTCGTTCCACGATTCGGCCTTTGTCAAAAACTAGAATCAGGTCAGCAGCCATGATCGTACTTAGTCGGTGAGCAATAACCACCACGGTTCGATCTTCCATAATCGCGGCCATGGCTTTTTGAAGTTCATATTCAGTTTTACTGTCTAATGCACTAGTTGCTTCATCAAGAACAAGAATCGGCGGATCCTTTAACAAGGTTCGAGCAATGACGATGCGTTGCTTTTCACCCCCTGACAACTTCACCCCGCGCTCACCAACCACGGCATTGTATCCTCGAGGCAACTTCATTATAAAATCATCAGCTTGAGCTTCTTTACAGGCAACAATAATATCTTGCTTTGAAGCTTTTGGTCGAGCAAAACGGACGTTGTTGATGATTGTATCGTGGAACAAGAGATTCTCTTGCAAAACGTAACCAATGTTCGAACGCAACGATTCAATCGAAAGTTCACGCAGATCGTAATCATCGATCATGATCTTGCCCTTGATCGGATCGTACAAGCGACAGATCAAAGAAGCTGCCGTAGATTTTCCAGACCCTGATTCACCAACCAAAGCTACAGTTGAACCGGCTGGCACGGAAAAGGAAACATTCTTAAGAGCTTCTTCTTTTTTGTAAGAGAAACTAACATTTTTAAATCTGAGCGCATCTTTAACTCCTTTTAGTGTGATCGGATTTTCAACTTCTTTTATCTCAGGATCTGTTTCCCACCACTTTTGAACTCGTTGTAAACCGACAATACCTTCCACCATTTGTGGAATGTGCCAACCAAGAATTACATTCAGAGGTGTATAAATATAAGTTATAAATCCAAGGAAAGTAATTAATGTACCAATGGATAATGATCCATTTACGATAAAGACTACACCGGAAGTAAAAATCAAAATACGGGCAATCATGTCAATACTGTGTTGGCCGGCTCCTAATATTGACCACCATTTGTGGATGACCGCTTGTTTTGTGATCACATCATTCAGACTTGTTTGTAGTTTGTTTGCAGACGCCTCTTCCGCAGTATTAGTCTTAATTGAAATAATATTTGAACAGTTGTCTGAATAGTATGAATATATTTTTTCCCAGATTTTATTTACTTTCTTTTGTTTTGGTTTTACTTTGACTAAACCAAGCCAGCCAATTAATAATGCCAATGGAATAGGTGAGAGTGCCAAAAGGGTCAATTGCCAGTGCAAAAAGAAGCCAATGATAAGAACTACGGTAAAAGAGAAAAGTGATGGGATAAGATTTTGTAGTGTGCTAAAAATAATTTGCCATAGTCCATCACTGGCTTTATCAAAGCGACGAATGATTTCTCCTGACTTATGATCACTGTGCCACCTAACACCGTGGCGGATAATGATGCGGTATAAGAAATTTGAAAATCGTTTCATGCTGTTTAGAGTGGCATACCAGGATACGTAATCTGTGACCGCGCTTAAAACAAAGGCCAGAAGGAAAAAGCCAGCCCACATTGTAAGTAGACCAGCCACACTTACCAACGCCTGCTGTGGATTAAAAGATTGATTAACCGCTTCGCTTACGCGATCAATTAGACTTCCATAAATTATTGGCTGAACAATGTTTGCTCCAACCAGAGCAAGAGATAAAAATGTTGATAAAATAATCCAACCCCAAGAACCCTTGAGACTAGGCTTTACCATTTGCCAAACTTTGTTTTTCATTGGTTTATTATATCATATTTAAGGTCCAGGGGTTGACAGATAAGCTAAAACATGGCATGATGAGTGGTCGATCAACAGCAATAAACAGGAGGAAGCACTTGTCCACTCAAGCCCTGGTATATAGTAGGGGGCTGAGCGGATCCGCCCACTTCACTACAGATACCAGAAGATGGGCGGAAGAGGATAAGACAATGAGTGAAATCACTGAGAGAAGAAGGCAGTATACTCACGGACAGGCACGGAAGTTGATCAAAGAATATGGGCACCGGCGAGTCCGACTGCGGATTCGCGAAGCCATGACCGTCACTCCTGGTCCAGAGGTTCAGGAGAAGCTACAGCCGCTACGACAGCGCCTGGCTTTGCTCGAGGCAGTTGATTCCTCAGAACGTCAGGCAATGTTTGAGAGTGATCTGAACAAGGTCCTGGCGCTTGAGAGACAGACTCCGTTCATTCAACTATTCAAGCTTCGTCGTCAACGAGGTCTTTGGGACATGATGCGACTCTGTCGTATGCGGTTCCATGGCGGTTGCGATCGTCACCGATCACTGAGAAAGGTGCTTGAGTCACATGACATTCTCTGGTTGCAGTCACGACTTCGGTCCTGGGAGTTTGTGGCAGATGCAATCTTGTCGACTGAAGTTCAGTCCAAGGCAGCTTGAACCAAAAGAGCGAGGTCTAACCTCGCTCATTTTTTTATGCTGCAATATCTTGTCGAATTGCTGCTTCAGCTGCTGGTGGAAGAGTGGTTGTTGGTAACAGATCTTTTATCTTTTCAAACATTGCCGATTCAGCATCAGACATTGACTCTGGATCGCTTGCTTTTTTAACCACTTCCTGCAGAGTGCGTGATCTACAAATTCCTCAGGATTGACCCCCAGTTCTTCAAGAGCAGTTTTGTTTTCAGATAAGAACTGTTCAAATGCTTTTTTTTGCAGTTCATGATCAGCTGTAGCTTGAACTACTTCGCCTTGTAAAATATCCATATGTTTTGCTTAAGATTTTGCTTTATGATAGCATGTTTTGGCTTGCTTGTCAATCATGATACCATAAATACATTATGAGAATTTTAGGAATTGAAACAAGTTGTGATGAAACAGCCGTGGCTGTTATCGAAGGTAAGGGTGATCAGATTCGGATCATCGATTCTTTGGTTGCGTCGCAGATCAAAGATCATGCCAAGTACGGTGGGGTAGTGCCTGAGATTGCGGCTCGAAAGCATGTCGATGTTTTGTTTGGTTTGTTAAAAGCTATTGGCCTGGAACGTTCCGGTGCGCTGATTGATGTTATTGCGGTTACCCAAGGTCCGGGATTGTCTCCGGCACTTCGTGTTGGTTTGTCTGCAGCTAAGACTTTTGCAACTTTGTGGAACAAGCCGATTGTTGGGGTGAATCATTTGGAGGGGCATGTGTATTCGGTGTTGTTGGGATCTACAGGCGTAAGCCTGTCAAATCAAATGACAAGCTTACGCTTGTCGTTCCCGTCCGTATGCTTACTTGTATCTGGGGGTCACACCGAGATTGTTTTAATGAAAGATCACGGTGTTTATGAACATATCGGTGAAACACGAGACGATGCTGCTGGTGAGGCTTTTGATAAAGTGGCAAAGCTACTTAGTCTTGGATATCCTGGCGGACCGATAGTCTCGGAGCTGGCTAGCAAAGGCAATCCACAAGCAATCAATTTTCCCAGACCAATGATTGATAGCGGAGATTTTGATTTCAGTTTTTCTGGATTAAAGACGGCAGTGTTGTATGAGTTGCAGGGGAACAAGGTACAAGATACAAGGTACAAGGATAATGTTTGTGCTTCGTTTCAAGAAGCTGTGGTTGATGTCTTGGTTTCTAAAACAATGAAAGCGGTGGACAAATATCAACCAAAGTCAGTAATTCTTGGTGGTGGGGTTTCGGCAAATGAATTGTTGCGATCGCGGCTGTCTGATGCCATAGAGACAAGGCATGCCCTGTCTCTACGTCTTGCACCAATTGAATATACCGGCGATAATGCAGTCATGATTGCCGTGGCTGGATATTTTCGAGCAGGCGCTAATCAGTATTCAGATTTGGAGAACATCAAGGCAGAACCTAATATGAAGTTATGATTAAACAAACCAACAATCCAGAACAAACTAAAAAGTATGGAGCAGAGTTTGCTCAACAGCTTCAGGGTGGTGAAGTGGTTTTGTTAGTCGGTGAGATCGGAGCTGGGAAAACCACTTTTGTTCAAGGTATTGGCTCTGAACTGAATGTCCCAGATCACATCAAAAGCCCGACATTTGTAATTGTTCACGAACATCAAGTTAATAATCAAAAAACCATCAAGCATTTAATTCATCTTGATGGTTATCGGCTTGGACAAACTCGGCTTTCAGAATTGGGAATTGATCGCTTTTGTGGACGAATCGATACGGTCATTGTTATTGAATGGCCAGATCAGGTTGAGTTTGATCTGGAAGACTGTCAGGCAACGCATCGGATCGAATTCAAGCACATGGACAAAGATCAAAGAAAGATTACTCTGCAGCAACTTTAAAAACTTCGTTTACACTGGTAATTCCATCAACTACTTTAAGCAAACCGTCTTGAACCATGGTGACCATGCCTTGATTTTTAGCAATGTCGCGCATTTGGTATTCAGAAACAGAGCCTTCGCGTACTGTTTTTTCTAATTCTTCATCCATAATTAAAACTTCGAAAATACCGATTCGACCCTTGAATCCGGTTTTATTGCAGATATCACATCCAGCGCCTTTATAAAATTTTATCGTGTCAATTGATGGCATTACCTCTCCTGATTTTTCCGGAATTTCAGATAGTATTTTGGCCAAACGTTCACGAGTGGCTTCATCAACTTCATCTTCAACTTTACACTTTTCACAAATCTTACGAACCAAACGCTGTCCAATAACCGCGTTCAAAGCCGGGGCCAATAAGAACGGTTTAACCCCCATGGCAATTAGACGTGGAATTGCTCCGGCGGCATCATTGGTATGAACAGTCGAGAGCATCAGGTGTCCGGTTAATGCTGCGTTAATAGCGGTTTCTCCGGTTTCCAGATCACGAATCTCACCGACCATAACAATATCCGGATCTTGACGCAGGATTGAACGCAATCCATCAGCAAACGAATAATGTTTTGTATGATCAATTTGTGATTGGTTGATTCCCTCAATTTTGTATTCAACTGGATCTTCTAAGGTAATGATTTTCACCCCGGGTTTATTTAACAATTGCAAGATCGAATACAAAGTAGTTGTTTTTCCAGAACCGGTTGGTCCGGTGGTCATGATCATTCCGTGCGGTTTCAGAATTTCTTGATTCAATTTGGCCAAAGCCTTTTCACGAATTCCAAGTTTATCAAAGCCGACTTTAACTGTTGATGGTTTAAGAATACGCATTACCACGGATTCACCCCAAGTGGTTGGTAGTGAAGAAACACGAACGTCGGTTTTTCCTTCATCGAGAAAAATAGTCATTCGACCATCTTGTGGTTTATCGGTGATATTTATTTTCAGACCAGAAACCAGTTTGATTCGGGAAATGATTTGTTTCCAAAGGTCTTTATGTAATTGTGTAATGGTTTGAAGTTCGCCATCAATTCGAAAACGAACTTTAATATCAGCTTCCTCAGCTTCAATATGAATGTCCGATGAGTCAAGTTCGAGAGCAGCTGCTGTTAAGACTGACATCACATCAGTAATATTTGATCCGGTTAATAGTTTCTGTACATCTTGAAAACTTTTTATACTTCCTCTGTATTTTTTCAGATCTTCAGCAGAAACTTGCACCCCTTTAACAATTTCTTTAATTTGAGGCAGGGCATCATAAATTTTGTGAGCAACACGAAAACTTTCTTCGGAAATAGAATAAATCATGACATTGGCTTTATGGCGTTCACCAAGTTGATAAGCCAATTCTTTTACCTTTTCATTGTTTGGATCAACTGCACCGATTCGTATTTCTTCACCAACATGTAAAAAAGCCACTAGTTTTAATTGTTCAGACTGGTCACGTGGAATCAATTTAATTGCTTCCGGGCTGACAGAAAATCCTTTTAAGTTAACATAAGGGGTGTTGTTGCTTTGAGCTTGTCGTTGAGTTTCAACCTCCCGTTGTTTAATTCCAATTTCAACCATCTTGTCATCAAACTCTTCCTTGGTTGATGATTGGCTGTGGTCAGTAGTTTGGACATGACTGGTGTCATCTGTGCTTGGAACTGCAGCACCGGATTTTTTTATCAGATCCTCGATTGATGATAGTTCTTGCATATGGAGCTATTGTAGCAGAAAATAAGAAACTAAGAAAATAAGCGCAGTGCTTATTTTTTTAGTTTCTTAATTTTTCATTTTCTTATAACAAGCGAAAGGTTTTTTTAAAGCGGTGTAGTTTTGGGATAAGTCCTCGGCCTTTTAATTTTTCAAAAACAATGGCCCAGACCGCGAATTGGTAGGCGACCATGAATCCGGTCAAGCCTAGAATAATTATCAGGCCAATGATGGTAATAATTATGCTAACAATTGTTGTTAAGAAAGTGATTCCGGTCAGAGTGGCTAGGAAAAATACGACCGTATACGGAAGCCAAAGAGCCAGGATAACTACTAAGGCTAAAGCCACACCAATAAAGTGGATCAACAAAAGCAACAAGGCTGTTTCAAAAGTTACTAAGGGGTGCTTCTTAAAGATTAAGAAAGCTTGTTCAATTGATTCGATTAAATTTGTTTTGTCCTGAACAGTACTAGCGATCGCTAGTAAGGCAATTAAGGAAATAATCAAAATGACAATAACAAAGAAAAGCAAGACTACAAATGAAGCCAGTAGGTTCATAAAAACATTTGTTGCCAACAAAGCTAGAGGTACGGCAGAAAGAGCCAGAAGCAAAGCAACACAGACTTTGGCTGTTAGATTAATCGAGAAGATACGCCAAGGACAATTTTTAGGTAGCTCAAAGAGCTGGTTGGTTTTTAAAGCTTTGTGTGACAACACCCCTTTGATCAGTCCGCCTTGTGAGTAGACAGACAAAATCATAAAAGCAATTGTAATAATCAGAATAACCAATAAGGTAACCACAGCTCGCAATGGGGAAATGATTATGAATTGTGATATGTACAAGTGCAAAGAAGCAAAACCTGGAATAATATTAGTCAGAAGAATTGTCAGAAAACCACCCTCAGTCTGTACCGGTTGCAAAGCTCTGAAGCCAACCGTAAAAACAGCTCCGGTATTTAATATACTGGCAAAGATACCGAGTACCCATAAAATTTTGCGTTCCCAAACAATCTTCAGAGCCCGCTTTAATATGGGTCGGTAAACTGGTTTTGTAGACATACCCCCCTAGTTTATTTATTTGAACAAAGATTCGAACTGTTCACGTTCGATAGTTTCTTGTTCAATTAAGACTTTAACTATCGCTTCTAGTTTATCTTTATTTTCAGTGACCAGTTTGACTGCGGTTTTCATGGCTTGATCAATCAAAGCACTTATTTCATTATCAATGGCTTCAGCTGTGGCATCAGAGTAGTCTCTTTGTTCACTTATCTCTCTTCCTAAGAATACCATTTCTTCACGTTCTCCAAAAGTGCGTGGACCAAGTTTTTCTGACATACCAAAACGGGTTATCAGAGCTTTAGCTATTTTAGTTGCCCGTTTAAGATCATCTGAAGGTCCGGTGGTAACAGAACCGAAGATCATTTTTTCAGTTGTGTAACCAGCTAGGAGCACAGCCAGATCGTCAATGAATTCATTATAGCCTTGAAGCTTTCTGTCTTTGTCCGGAAGCTTCATTGTATAACCAGCGGCTTGACCACGGCTAATGATTGAGATTTTATGTACCGGATCAGCAAATGGTAGCAGATGAGCAACTAAAGCATGACCGGCTTCGTGATAAGCGGTAATATTTTTTTCTTCTTGATCCAGAACATGGCTTTTGCGTTCCGGACCGAGCATGACTTTTTCAATCGAAACAAGCACATCTTTCTCATCAATCTTTGTTTTGTCACTGCGGGCAGCCAGGATAGCTGCTTCGTTTAATAGGTTGGCCAGATCAGCTCCGGAAAAACCAGGAGTGCGTTTAGCTACTTTTCTCAGATCTACATTATCTAATGGTTTATTCTCAGCGTGAATTTTCAAAATTGCTTCACGATCATTAATGTCAGGTAAGTCAATAATTACTCGGCGATCAAAACGGCCGGGTCGGAGCAGGGCAGGGTCAAGAACATCCGGTCGGTTAGTGGCTGCCAGTACAATCACACCTAGATGCGGATCAAAACCATCCATCTCAACCAGGATTTGATTCAGAGTCTGTTCACGCTCATCATGACTACCTCCAAGTCCCGTACCGCGTTGACGTCCGACAGCATCAATTTCATCAATAAAAATAATGCAAGGCGCATTCTTTTTAGCTTCACTAAAAAGGTCACGGACTCGGGAAGCACCAACGCCGACAAACATTTCCACAAACTCTGATCCGGAGATGTGGTAAAAGGGCACATCAGCTTCACCAGCCACAGCTCGACCAAGCAGGGTTTTACCGGTTCCAGGTGAACCCATCAAAAGCACACCTTTGGGAATTTTTGCTCCCAGCTGGACAAACTTTTTCGGAGTTTTTAGAAAATCAACAACTTCCAATAACTCTTCCTTTGCTTCCTTAGCTCCGGCAACTTGTTTAAATGTAACTTTATCTTTTTGTTCGGCCTTGCGTGCCTTTGATTGACCAAACTGCATGGCTTTCATGTTTGCACCTTGAAATTGACGAATGAAAAAGAAAACAATAATAAGCAAGAAGAGTATTGGCAATAAACTAGGTAAAATCGAACGCATGAAATAGGCCTTGCCACTCAGACTTTTGATATCAATGGCTATACCAGAAAGTTCATCCGGAGCAACTCCATAGTTTGTAAGCAATTCAGAAAGTGATTCACCAGGCTCTTTCTGTGTGACAGACAGACTGCCATCAGTATTGACTATAGTAACTGCATTTTCTTCAACCTCTATCCGTTCTACCGTACCCAGATGAATTCTTTCAACCAAAGTACCGATACCAATTTCCTCAGTTGGTTCATTGCTCATGGTGTAAGTCGAAAGCACTGCTCCAATAATGAGCAGAACGACAAAAAAGATGATAATATTTTTTGAAAGTGGTTTCATATCGGCTTTATTATATCTGAAAACCGCCCGGATGACCAGGCGATTTTTTTATTTATTCCCCGGCGGAGCCGGGTCCGGCTTCGCCGGATTCGGTTGGTTCGGTTGGAGTTTCGGTTTCAGGTTGAACTTCAACTTGAGTTTCAGCCTCAGCTTCAGGCTTGGCCTCTGCTTCTTCTGTTTCCTCATCTAGTTTCAAGGACAAACCTAAGCGGTGTTCATTCGGTTCAATTGAAACGATTCTAAATTCTCTGGTTTCACCGATCTTACCAAGTTTATGAATATCAGTTCCCGGAGACTTGGTCATTTCACTAACATGAGCCAAGCCGTGAATGTCTGAGTCAAGTTCAACAAAGAAACCAAACGGATTGATCTTTAGGATTGTTCCTTGAACAATATCATTGATTTTATATTTTTCGTAAACACCTTGCCAAGGGTCAGCCATCAGCTTTTTCATTGATAAAAAGATTTTTGAGCCTTCGATACCAATAATTTCAGCTTTGACCTCATCACCGACCTTTAACAGATCACGCGGATGGTCAATTCGTTGCCAGGCAATTTCCGAGATATGAACCAGGCCTTCGAGTGAATCAAATTTTACAAAGGCACCAAAATCAGCCACAGCCGTCACTGTTCCAGTTACCAAGTCGCCAATCTTGTATTGCGAAATAACATCTTTTTGACGCTCTTCCCAAACGGCTTTTTCAGAAATGATTAATTTTTCTTCAGCCTCATTAACATCTATTACTCGAGCGTCCATGTTGGTACCGACAAAAGATTTCAGTTTGTCCAGAATCTTTTGCTTGTCACCACCAGAAACACGAGGGTAGTTATCAGGAGACAACTGAGACACTGGCAAGAAACCGGTAATGTTATTTAGGCGAATGATTAAACCACCCTTGTTTGCTTCAACAACTTTGGCCGGAACGATCTCACCGCTGATAAACAGTTTTCGTAACTCTTCCCAAGCTTTTTGCTGACCAGCAAAGCGGAAGGATAATTCCATTTCACCGTTTTCGTTTTCTATATCAATTACCGTGGCTTCAATTTCTGCTCCTGGTTCTAGCTCGGCATAGTCTCCTGACTCAGCAAAAACTTCACGCCCACGAACCACACCAGTGGTTACTCCTTCAATATCCAAACGTACTTCACGTCGGCTGGTGGAAATAACTTTTCCAACAACAACATCCCCGGCTTGCGGGATTTTCTTTAAATAATCACCATCGACTAAAAGTTTTTCAAACTTAGTCATTGGTTGATCAGTATCAATATTTTGCATAATGTTTCCGATAGCAGGTCTGATCATTAGGTCAAACGGCCATCGGGGCTAATAATTAATAAGATTAATTGGTAGCAGGAGTATAACAGAGGGGGAAAATAAGGTCAAGTCCTTGACAGGTGAGCTTAAATAAGTTATATTAAATTGTCTTGTATGAGTTCACGTGGTGTGGGCTTGTACGGGAAAAAGGTGCTCAGATCCTACGAGATAGGCTCAGATCGCCAAGAACTTTGAAAGGAGAGTATCAGATGCCACGCGATGAGTATCAGATGCCCGAAGACATGTTCGACAAAATTGCCAACCTGGGACTGGAGTCGGTTGTTCATGATGATCTTCGTGGACGCTTGAAGGCCCACCCTGAATTCAGTGATCTGGTGATTGAGGCAGAACGTGCCTTGATTCGAGAGATCGCAAATACTGACCCTGACCTGCACGTTGCCCGTCGCTTTGCCAAGCGGTTGGAAACCGA
>JBDRNK010000102.1:0-5581 GCA_043811105.1 Candidatus Uhrbacteria bacterium | reverse complement strand
GTCTTTGGAGTCATTGGCAAAAGACCACGCCCACCAATCCGTAACTTTGTTCGCATGGCATAAAACTCAGGAAACAATTTTGGCAAGGTGGTTAATTCAGACTCGATGTCACCATAACCACAAAGCTCATGGCCGGGATATTTTAAGATATCATCAAAAGCTGATCGCACTCCACTCTTGCCTTCAAAATACTCAATTTGTGGCTTTTTGCTTGGTGCCCGATACATGGTCATTAATTCTGTAGCTAAACGGCTGGCTCGTTCTTCTAATCTTTCAGCTTCTTGATGTTTTCTTGACAAAGCACTTTTGAGCAAACCTGGATCAGCTGAAAAAATAAAGGCGTTCTTTTTTTTATGACGGGTAATAAAGCCTTGTCCTGATAACCAACGTAAGTCATCAAGCACGGAACTCTTTGGCCGTTCTAGCTTACGAGCAATTTTAGCTACTCCGGCCATACCTTCATGCAAAAGAAATAAATAAACCCGACTAACACGTTCGGTCATTCCCAGCTCCTCAAGTTGTTTAATGATAGTTGTCTTCATATTAACGACGAATTTCCTCGTTCTTTTTTACTGTAAAACAAAGTAAGAATTAAGTCAAATTATATATATACGACGAGCATCTTCACAACATATCTACATAAGATATAATTCAGATGACAAGAGAAACAGGAGGAAATCATGGCTCAAAGAACGGACACAATCATGCCTATTTTGGGTGGGTGTTCATGTCTAACACTCCTCGTATCTATCACTATCTTACCGTGCTTGATTACTTATCTTCTTAGTTTCTTTTTCACGGCTTGTTTAACCTGGTAACACTAAGGACCGACCTATGTCGCTCTTTACAAAATAATTTCTGACTTAAAAATATCTGCCAACAAAGCTCTGATAAGGAGAAGATCTCTCATGGGACAACGAATAGCTTTCATCAGACATCGAAGAATAGCTGTGTTCAAAGCTATTCCGAAGTCAGCATCAGCAGGCTCTTCTGATAGTGAGAAGATGGGTACTGTCGCAGTAGGGTGTGGGTGTATTAGTATCATTGTCGTCTTGGTCATTCTATTTTTCCTATTTTTTAGTGGTCTCAGCTGTGCAGGATGTCTACTAGGTGCCGGTGGAGCGGCTCTTGGAGCATAAATTGTGGCCATCTTTAAAAAATTTCAAGTCATTGATCATAACGGTAATGTGGTACTTGATCAAGACGCCGGGCCGCTTACTGATATAGAAGCTATACAAACCGACAAAGGAGTTGTGGTTACCCGACGAGATATTTTCGGACTGGGAGAAGAAACCACCACAGTTCATCAACCCCAGTACGGCTTTGGTCACCATGGTCAGCAAACAGCTTCTCCACAACGATTAACTAAAAAACCAGAATCCCATAAGAAAAAGACCCCCTCTAAAAAAGAGGAGGGTTTATATACAGCATTGACTGCTGGTTGTGGTTGCTTGAGCATTACAGTGACTTTCTCGGCAATCGTGCTGATCTTGATGATTGTCCTGCTTGTCCTTGGCCCTTTACTCATCTGCTCTGGACTTTTGGCCATGCTTTAAAAAGCATCAAATTTGTCGATGCCGACGGCAGTAATGGGCCTGCGGTGACACAAACAAGTAGCTCAGAGCTACCAGGAGGAATCAAAGTGACAACTGCTGGATGTGCTTGTGGCTGTCAGCGTGGGTGTGTTGACGGCTACCAAATGGACGTCTACAACAACCCGCCCTGTGCTTGCAAAAGTAATGCCTGGCACAAAAAACACGACAAGTCTTTCCCGGCTTATCGTGGCGGACAACCTCTGCGTCGCAAAAGAAGTGTTGCCGATGACATCGTCAACGCCATCGGTAGCTTCTTCGGAATCGGTGATTAACCCTTTGTTCTTGAAAGGAACAAACAAATGGCAGATCCTGTAAGTGTCGGTATTGTCCTGGCGATTGGTGCAACCATTGCCGCAGCCGAAATATCAAGTCGCAAAAAGGCTGCGGCCAAGCGACGCGTCCAAGAACGTCGCAACAACCCGTGCGTCCGCAAGGGTGACGGTTACGGAACACAGAACAACTCTGAGTGGTTGCGTCTGGGAAGCGGTCCGGTCAAGCGCTAAGCGTAACCGATCTGCACCAAGCTCAAGCCCGCAGATCAACTGCGGGCATTTTATATAAAGTCTAGGTTTCTAAGATTCCATGTTTAAAATCTTTTTCCACATCTTGAACAAATTTCTTTAACCCTTGCTTTTTGATCTTTTCACGGATCTCCTGATCCTCATCTTTAGCCCCACCAATAGCAAGTTCAAGAATATGTCGAAAACTGTCTGCCACCTGGCGACTGCGGATAGTTACAGCAAATAACTCAATATGTGAAACGATTAAAGTTGTGTCGCCGTAAACATTAATCTCAATCGGTCTGTACTTATCAAGTCCAACAAAATAAGTCTTTCGCAAATGTATTTTGTCATTATTCCAACACTCTTCCAAAGTTTTTGGTGTGATTGGTAATATACCTCTAAAAAAAACCTTTCGCTTAGCTCGCATTTCATAATAATCCGGAAATAATTTTGGCGCGGTTTCGTACTGCATTTCAATCGGACCATACCCGATTATTTCTTTGTTAGGTTCTTTAACCGTATCTTCATAAGCCAAACGAACACCGGTCTGACCTTCACGGTATTCAATCTTTGGTTTTTTTGTTGGCGCGTTATAATAAGTCTTTAGCTCAGCTGTAAGATTACTGGCCTGTTGTTCTAAGTGCTCAGCCTCGCGCCGACGTTTTACAAACTCGTCAAAGATGTAATCAGGATCAGCTGTAAATATATAGGCGTTCTTTTTTTTGTGTCTGGTTAAATAACCATGATTACTTAACCAACGCAAATCATCCATGATTGAACTTTTAGGACGATCTACTAAACGTGATAATCGGGCTACACCAGCAGAACCCTCATGAATTAAAGCGATGTACAATTCACTGATTCTGGGAGGTATACCTAGTTCTTCTAAAGATTTTTTAATATTAGCTTTCATATTGTTAAAATTAACGACGGATATCTCCGTACTTTTTTATACTAACTTATAATGAAAAAAGGGTCAAATATATTGATAAACAGCGGATACTTGTCAATATTTGGATATGTATTATACTAATGGCAGACCTTTCACAATTGGAGATAGTATGACTTTCAGGAAACATACAATTCTAGTCGTCACCAACCAATACGATGAGCATGCAAGTCATGTGATCGATACTCTGAACAAGCGCAGTGCAAGTGTCTTTCGTCTAAACACTGAAGACTTCCCGACCAAGGCCTCCTTGATTTCGAGGAACGATGGTTGGACGATCAGGTACCATGGTCGTACCCTGCATAGCCAGGATGTTTCTGCTTGTTGGTATCGACGTCCAGTAACAGCTGAAGTTGATCCAAGTGTTACTGATCCTGGATATCAAGGATTTATTACTGATGAGTGTTGGTTTGTCTTGGCTGGAATGTATCGCTGTCTGTCAAACATTATCTGGGTCAGTCACCCCGATGCTTTGTCAGCATCAAAGTTCAAGCCAAGGCAGTTGCAGCTGGCTCGTGAACTGGGATTCAAAGTTCCAGACACCTTGATCACCAACGACCCGGAAGCCTTTGTTGAATTCTACGAACGTCACGCTGGTAAAGTGATTGTCAAAATTGCAGGTCGTGGTCCAACCACGATTCCGGCTGATCAAGCGGTTTACACCAACCTAGTTGGTCAAGAGATGTTGGCCCAAGCAGATTCGGTTCGTTTGGCACCTCATCTGTTCCAGCAGTACATTGCCAAGCAATACGAAGTTCGTGTAACCATCATCGGTGATCAGCTCTTTGCTGTGAAAATTGACTCGCAGTCAAGTGAAGCGACTGAAACTGATTGGCGACGACCTGGGATCGAGGATGTTGAGCACTCTGTTATTACCTTGCCAGAACAGATTGATCAGCGCTGTCGTGCTTTGGTCAATCAACTGGGACTGAACTTCGGGGCAATCGACTTGATCGTCACTCCTGAGGACGAATGGATCTTTCTAGAGATCAACCCCAACGGCCAATGGCTTTGGTTGGAAGAGCTGACCGGATTACAATTAACAAATCAATTAGTTCAAAACCTGTTGGGAGAAAAAAATGCTGACCAAATGTAAAACATGTGGCAATAATGTGTCTGAGGATGCCGACTGTTGTCCAAATTGTGGTGAACGATATTTTATCAGAGAGGAAAACTGCTATATGTGCAATGGAACAAAAAGGCTGCATTATATACAAACAAAAATACTCAATGGAAAAAGAGTACCCTCAGGAGGTATTAGTTATGGCGAAATCTGCAGTGTGTGTGATTACTGGGGCAAAGTGAAGATAAATGCTAGACGATACCGACATAGATTTGATGATGTACAGAAGCCTGACATATGTACAAGATCCACTTTCGGCTGCACAGAAAAGAAAATTAAAATACGTTTTCGCTGTGATTGGTGCAAAACAGATCAAACCATAATACTTCCAGCGCATGTGTACATCGGTTGTCTTGATCCGGAAATCAGAGATAGAATTACTTGTGGTATAGATTATCCATACGGCGGAGAATCTAAAAGGTACGGCAGCGAAATAACATATAATTTTGCAAATGGCATAGCATGGATAGACCACCTACAAAATAATACCTATTTTACAATTAGACTACATGAACCCCCTATAAATGTAAAATGTGGTCAACGTAAAAAAACAGGATGGTTTTCTAATGGACCACCCTGCGAACGGTCACTTTCTTCTTCGTTGGAAAGACACTTCGAAGTAATTGAAATTCTCAAGCCCAAAAGGAGATAAAATGCTTAACACCCCCGCAAAACCCTTCCTGCTCCATTTCCTCGAGCCAGTACAACCAATGCCGGCTCCGGAGCACAACTACGACCCGAGAACACAGACTGGTGATCTGCCAGTGTTGCACTGTGGAACTCAGAGTACGCGCTCGTACCAGAACCGAACCTCAGGCTACGGCCTGGTGACCGGATACGAAGACGCGGACGACGAGTACAAAACTGTCCGAGACTAAGGAGTAAAAAAATGGACGCTTTAGCCGTCATAGTCCTGACCATCATATTTGTTTATCTTGTCCGCCGTATCGGAGAGTGGCTCGGCATCTTCAAAGCCTTTGAAAAAGAGCCTGATCACTTTTGGTTCAAATGGCTCAAGTGATCGTAACAACCGTAAACTAAGTAAGACACAAACCCAAAACCCGCGCTGAGTACGTCAACGCGGGTATTTTATTTTGTAAAATTTTAAAATCCAATATACCGCACCTCTTCTTGCAACTGCACTCCGTACTCGTCACGGACTTTCATTTTTATCAAACTAATCAGCTGGACGATTTGTTCGGCTGTGGCTGTGCCGTCGTTTAGAATAAAGTTGGCATGATCTTCAGATACTGAAGCGCCGCCAATGCGTTCGCCTTTCAAACCGGCTTCGTCAATTAAACGACCAGCTGAATCACCTTCCGGATTCTTAAACACACAGCCAGCGCAAGATGATCCAAGCGGTTGGGATCTCTTTCGCAGAGTAAGGCATTCATCCATTTTAGCTTCGATC
>JBDRNK010000101.1:0-5824 GCA_043811105.1 Candidatus Uhrbacteria bacterium | reverse complement strand
AACAATTCCCAAAACCAAAAGAATTATTGAAACTGGTATTTTCTTCCTGAGTTTTTTTGTCTTCATTACTTTTCCTGTCGGTTGTTTTTCATAATTAATAGAAAGCAAAGATAATGCCAAGTTCATTCAATCCCTCTACTTCGTGGAAAATACAAGCATAGCGCGCAACATCAAAACTTCACTCTATTTTTGAACCAAAAGAATTATTGATAACAAAGACACCTCCATGTTCCACCATGGACAAATTTAACTGAAATATCCAAATGTTATGCTGTTTGTGTTTTCTTGCCCAAATCAATTTCTTTTGAATTCATTCCAATACATGTTCGGACATGTCCGAACATATACTAGCTAAATCTCTCACCAATATGGCGAATATAGAGTACTCCATTACATATTATTGACAAATGTTCAGGAGAACGAATAATTAACCCCACGGTTAAACATCGAAGCAATGCGTTTCATTACCCGGGAGGAATACATGCCTAAAACTTATGTCCATTATTACCAGTTTCTTCTCTTCTGTGCCGCGACAGCAGTGCTTGGTTGCAGTGGCAGTGGCGGTGGCAGTACTGATCCGTGTGTTGCAGTCTGTAATCACGTCAATGACTTGTGCTATGTCCCATATGGCGTACTGATGGACCAAACAGCTTGCAAAAACGACTGTGCAGCGTTCTCTTTGGCCAAACGCAACTGCTTCCTTAACGCAAAGACATGTGATCAAACTGACCCATGCTTCACCATGCAAGAGGACGCTGGCACTGTGAATGAAGCTGGCACTGTGAATGAAGCTGGTTGTGTCCCCAACTGTGCATCACGAGAATGCGGCTCTGACGGCTGCGGCGGAAGCTGTGGGACATGCTCCGGCAACAAGACATGCAACTCCTCTGGTATATGCGAAGAACAAAGTTGCATCAGCGAGAACTCCACAGACTGCTTTTCAGGGACATGTTGCTCTGGCCTTGTTTGCCGCGAACGGCCCATAGGCGGATTCTACTGCTGTATTCCCATCGGTGACGGGTGTGACCGCGCTGACGTTAACGCTGGTACCATGAACTGCTGCGGCTCTTACGATGGCTTGTCGAGTTGCATGAACGACGGCACCGGACTCCTCATCTGCAAGCTGGACTACTAATGTAGTACTACTTCGTTAAGTTTAAGTCATTTTTTTGCTCCATTTGACATAAACAGATAGCTTCTTGCGCAAATTCACGGGAGTACTTTCATGAATCTGCGAGAAGTTCAATCAATGCAAAAGCGTCTAACCAAATATGTTGAACAATTCAAAAGCAGCTTGGGACGCAAAGAACGTTCGTACTGGTGCAGAGCCTATCTGTCGGGTTTAATGCTAGATGGACAACGAAAATCCATAGAACCGATGTCAAAACGACTACCTAATGGCAATGAACAGGCGCTGCAACAATTTGTAAATCAAAGCCCCTGGAATTCAGCGCCGATTCAAAAGCAGCTGAATCAACTAATGATTGAAAAATTCGCAGTCCGAAAAGGCGTACTGATTCTAGATGACACAAGTTTGCCCAAGAAAGGTACCCATTCGATTGGAGTCGCTAGACAATATTGTGGTGCCTTAGGAAAAATTGCCAATTGCCAGTCGATTGTAACTTGGCACTTTGCAACCCATAAAATCCATTTCCCCATCATAGGTCGTTTGTATTTGCCAAAGTCTTGGACAACCGATGTTGAAAGGATGAAAAAGGTGGGCATTCCTGCTCAGCATCAGTCATTTAGAAAGAAATGGGAAATTGCATTGGAATTGCTTCAAGAAGTTCAGGAACAATTTCCATATGAATGCATTGTCTTTGATGCTGGTTATGGCGAAATCAAAGAATTTCGAACCCACTTGTCAGAAAAGAATCTACGTTATGTTGGACAGATTCCCGAATCGCATAGTTTTTGGCCCGAAAATGTACAACTGGTGACAACTCCTTCCAAACGCGGAAGACCAAGGAAAAAGCCAAGCGTGTCTGATCCAAAAAAATTAGCACTATCTGCAAAACAATGGAAAGAGCGGTTGGTTAAGAATCCAAAAAGGTGGAAGAAAGTTTCACTGGATCAAAAAAGTGGAAAAGTAATTGTTAAAGCTGTTGCAATTCGAGTCAAAGAAGTAATCACTCAAGCCTATCGAACTCCTGGAGAAAATTTGTGGCTAATTATTGAAAAACTTCCTGGGGGGACTTTCAAATATTATGTATCCAATGCTTCAAGAACAACATCGTTAAAAAGACTAATTCGATGGGCTCATCAACGTTGGAAAATTGAGCAAGGTTATCAGCACATGAAAAATGAATTGGGACTAGATCATTTTGAAGGCCGTTCCTGGAGGGGCTTAACGCATCATTTTTTGTTATGTGTAATGGCTTATTGCTTTTTGTTGCTTACCCAAAAGGACTATCCAAAAAAAATCTATTCACCCTTCCTATGCTCAGAGCATGGCTAAACAAGATCTTTTTCTATTTTCAATGTCCTCATTGTGGGCAATTCCACTCTGGCACCCAAAGGCCCTTTTTTAACACCTCTTAAACTTAACGAAGTAGTATTAGTCGTCCCTGAAAAAGCCGATTTTTTTGTCAAGCCAGTTTGAAATTTAATATTCCCAAAGGATAATGTTTTTGGGGGATATTAAAAAAAATATGCAAAAAGAAAAAACGGAGCAAAGCTCCTAAGAGCTTGCGGAGATTAAAACCACATCCAGCCAAGATAGCATTTATACGGTCACCATCTTTACCCTTCAAATAATTACGGTTCATTCCATTGTCAGATTTGAGATGACCAATAATAGGTTCTATTGCAGAACGCCTACGCATAAATTTTTTTAGCGTGCGGCTTAAATTTCGTCGACCAGAAAGAATAACTTCGACATTGGGGACAGATTTCTGAGATCCTCTAAAACCACGGTCACAAAACACTTGCTTGATCTTGTGACCACTTATAGCTGAGGCGCGCTCCAGTGAATCTTTTAATGTATGACCGTCATATGGATTGCCATGAAGCGCTTCAATATCCAAAATCCAATTGTTTTTCGAAGTGCTAACCAAACCCACCTTGCAACCGAATTCATATCTGCGATGGGCTTTGCCCTTTGCGATACATTCCACTTCAGGAGCATGAACACTATAAACCTTATTACTATCAGTTATCTTTTGTTCAAAAATACGTTGGCAGTGATTGACCAACTTAACAAATGTTTCATCTGGATTGACCCATTTGCGCCGAATATCTCGAATGACACGCCCTAAATATATTTTGAGTTTTTTCGTTTCTTTTCGAGCTCGTTTCATTTGTTTAGCTCGCGCATATTGACTTTGCTTAAAAAATACTCGCTTACCCAGACGTTCATAGCTTTGTCGTAATTCAATTTCTCGTTTCCTTGCCTCGCAAACCAATATTCTACGGGCTTTTTGATAAAGCCTTGCATCAGTAGGATAGGCAATCGCCTTCTCTTGCACCGTCGTATCTACATTCACTCGCTTAATATCTTGCTTCGTTATTTGACCTCGTCTCTTTGCTGTTTCAAGTGTCTCTTGTAAAAGTTTCTTCATCCCTTTTGGTCCTATTCTGTGACGAAATCGCGTCTGCGAACTGGGATCTATCGGAAAGGTGTGTTGAAAATGAGTGTAACCACAAAAATATTGCCAATATGGATTCTCGATGAATTTTTCGACAACTGACTCATCACTTTCATTGTATGTATGCTTTAAATAGCAAAGACCTACCATAACCCTCGTCGGACATCCTGGCCGTCCAACATTATCCACATAACTTGCTCCAAATTCCTCGTCAAAAACACCCCAATCTGTTTCGTTCGCTAATATAAAAATCGGGTGCCTTCGATTTAATATCTGGTCTAAACGAGAGCGAAATAAATCACCTTGATTGGCTTCTTTTTCTGCTTCTTTGGGTTTCATTAATCACCAGTTTTTAATTTTATCCTGGTGATTAGATCACAATTAGATCGACGAGAAAATACCTTTTGGAAACTTTTTTCTAGCGATAGCGAAATAATAATGCAGAAACATGATCACAAAGGTCTTGTCCTTGTAAATATAATTTTTGATCGATGATCTTGAATTGTTTTGCAACATCAAAGATAGCAGCGATTTCAAAAACAGAACCACGAGCAATCATAAAATAACGTAGCCGTTCTTTTTTAGAAGTTCTGGAACAACCCTCGGCAAAATTAAGTACCACACTCGAACTAGCTCTACGGATTTGGTCGGTTAAGAAGCCAAATCCCACTGGTAATTTATCAATAAAAGTTTTGGTAAGCGCAACCAGTTGCAAGGAACGTTGATACAAATGAGTTTTATTAACCAAAAACCTAAAACCTATAACCGAAGACCTATAACCAAGAACCGATAACCTATAACCGAAGGTTGCACACACAAACAACGATAAAAGTCCTTACAAAGGGGTTGAACTCGCTCGAGATGTAATCAATAAATTACCTATCGGTTATGGTTTTCTAGCTGATCAAATTAGACGAGCTTCTAGCAGTGTGGCGTTGAATTTTGCCGAGGGTTATGCAAAAGCAACCAATCGTGACCAACGACGTTTCTTTATAATAGCTCGTGGCTCTGCTTGTGAAGTCGCAGCAATTCTGGATGTCGGTTTTCGTTTTGGTGTCGTAGATCGTTTACAACATCAACAAGGCAAAGAAATTTGTCACCATTTAGCTTGCATGCTAACCAAATTCCGCAGGGCTTAGTTTGTGTTCTGCAAACTTGACCGCGTTAACCAGGCTTTTAGGTTATTGGTTTTTGGTTATTGGTCTTCGGTTATCGGTTTTTGGCAAAGATTAACGCAAAAAATTGAATCAATTTTGCAAGGTTTTGCAACTCTTCCTCCGGAACCTGGCAATTTTTTACGCTGCTTTTATTCAATTTATGATCAGTTTCCGATACCTTATGACTTTTTCAAGGACGACTAATCTAGGGTACACTTGCTCTAAGGCTGAATGAAGGCCAGTGGCACCGTCGGTGATAATCAACTCCAATTACGATACCAATAAGACCATTCAAAATGGTCTTTCGATTTTCCACCAACCACAAATGTATTTTTTCTAACATTGTTTGTTGATCCGTTCTTAACCCACATCCCTTATAAATAGTTACTCCTTTATAACTTGTGATTCGGGACGCAAAAACTTTATCCCAAGGATTCTGTTTTTAATCAAAAAATTCGGTGCCCAATGAAAGAGATCCTCCTTTGATTTTCATAAAGGATCTCCGATTTCTATAGAAGAAGATGGCAACAAAAAGTTTTTCCGATAAGCCATTTGTCTTTTTACCAATCATTTTAGTTTGTTATACAACCCATGCAAAATGGTACAAAAAATGCACCATACATGGATGGACCAGGTTTTTGTGCCCTATTGTTCTGAGTCTGTTTTGTGGAAAACAAGGAAGAAAAAGGCGAATCAGAAATTTGATCAACGGTTTGAAGGGACAGAGTTGAAGCAAACGAAAATTACTATTTGGATTTGAAAAAAAAGAAAAGGAGCGTGTTGCACAAGTTCGTTGACAGAGAGAAATTGACTTTTCCTAAGTTCCTCCGTGTCAACATCCCCGAGATAGCAAGCCTAAGAGAAATGCTTTCTTTTGGAAATCCCGGCCCCCTCGCCGGACCTGTCAACGAACTTGTGAAGCACTTTCCTGAAAAACAAACACCGGATCAAACCCCACAAAAAACAGACTTTACTGGAAAGATCTTCCAAACGCTAGTAGAAATTTTTTCTTATTTTACCTTTTGTTTGAAGTCGATCCTGTTTTTAGGCTGCTGGCGATCATTGGCAAAATGACCCCGG
>JBDRNK010000100.1:0-2002 GCA_043811105.1 Candidatus Uhrbacteria bacterium | reverse complement strand
GAGGCTTTTTTAGACGTGTCAGAACAAACCGAAGATTACATGGGCGCAACAATTATGGCACAAATGATTAAGGCTCGAATCAAAGAGGAGTGCGGGGAACGAGTAACCTGTTCGATTGGTGTTGCCCCGAATAAATTGTTGGCTAAGCTGGCTTCTGAAATTGAAAAGCCAGATGGCCTCATCGTGATTAAGCCCAAAGACATACCGCGTCTGCTTGGATTAGTAGAGCTTCGTGATTTTTGTGGTATCGGCCATGGAATTGAAAAACGACTGAACATGTTGGGAATATATTCGGTTGAACAACTACAACACTTCCCTGTTTCACAACTCGTTGAAGAATTCAAAAGCTATGGCTTTTGGCTACACAGTGCTTCACACGGACGTGATCAGTCTATTGTAGGGACCGACACCCGTAAGGGTGTCAAGTCAGGCCCCAAATCCATCGGCCACTCTTACACATTTCCTCACGACCTTTGGGATCCACTTGAAATGAAGCGTGGTCTTTTAGGATTGGCAGAAAAAGTTGGCTGGCGACTCAGGCGCGATGGATTTATATCACGCGAAGTATCTACCTATATTCGCTACGGAGATTTTACTGGCGTAGGAAAAATAAAACGCTTTCATGAAGCAACTAACAATGGGTTGCAGTTGCTTCGAATTGCCTGGAGCCTGATCGAGCAAGTTCGAAATGACACTAAGCCAATTCGCTTACTTGGAATTTCAGCAGGACGATTAAGTCGTGGTACAGAACAAGTATCGCTTTTTCCTCAAGAACAAAAAATACAGACGGTTATGTCTGCGCTTGATCAAATCCAAACACGATACGGGAATAAGGCTTGGACCAGAGCTTCCCTGCTTGGAATCGAATTTAAAGAACGCTCTAGCGGATTCCACTTTGACGAATGGAACTAGCTTTGTTATACTATTTCTCGTTATGGAATCTATCTTTAACCAAAACTCATATTACTATCAATTAGCCTCGACGAGTGTCTAATTGAGATTTGGTTTACAAACAAAATTTCAGCCAGACTCTTGTCGAGTCTGGTTTTTGTTATAGGAGGCAAAAATGCTCTGGGACAAACTTGAAGTCACCAAACACCAAGGCTCTTTACCAAGTAAGGAAAGCTTTGTTCGCGAAGTAAATAAAGTAACCGCTAATGCTTTTGGCTTCCCGGTTCCGTTGCAGGAAACCTACGAACACTTAGCTGAATCAAATCTTGGACACTTTGTCTATGTGGTCGAAGATGGCCGAAAGCGTTTAATTGCTTACGCTTTAAATGATGTGTTCACTGTTCAATTTTTTGCGCAGTACAAAGTTAACTACTTCTCTAGTGCTTTCATCCTGCCAGAGATGCAACGCAACTTTGCCTTGTACAAAATGCTCGGCACCTTACGTCTGATGCGCAACGAAGACATGATTGTGGTCCGGACCCAAAGCCCAATCGTCATGACTTTCTTTGCCTGGCTGTGCGAATTCAATCGCATGCGTCTGCTGACTCACTTGAGCACGTCACAGCTACCGCAAGTCGACGCTGCCATAGAGCACAAGTTCGGTACTACTAACATGGTCCACCCTGGTGCCTACGGCCGTTGCCTGACTGGCGAGCCGATCAAGCCCAAAACACTGATTGCTCAACAGCTCTCAAAACAAATAGACGCCACCGCTGGTGACGCCATTATCCTCGTCGGGATCCGTTGATCCCCAGCCCGAGTTCTTCTCGGGCTTTTTTAAAACCCACCTTCTAAGATATGATCTGCTGGGTCGGGATTATTATCTCTTGCTTCGATCGTAATCACCACCTGAGTATAATCTGAATAATCTTGCCCAAACTGACCAAACCATTCCAACACCCACTCTCCACTTTCATTATGAACCATTTCCCCGGTTGAGAAAAAATCAAATGGACTTAGGCGAACCAGCCAGCCTTCATAAAAATTATTCTCACCAGGCTCTGGTAAATACGCTTTAACAACGTGCCGATACAAATTATCTTCAATCTCA
>JBDRNK010000099.1:0-6120 GCA_043811105.1 Candidatus Uhrbacteria bacterium | reverse complement strand
GCAAATATGGAAGATGATAAAGAAATTGCCAAATCACTTGATGCTAATTCGATTAATAATGACCATGACGGTCGAATGATGCAACGATTGCAGAATATGAAAATCAATGATCGTGGAACTATGGTTAATGGTCAAGACTATCTACTAAGTCACGGCAGTCGAGATATGCGAACAGCAGTTCAACAGGCAAGAGATGTTGATGCTAGAGCAGAAACCGCTTTGCAAGCCCAAGGAATGACTGTAACTGCCGCCCAAGCTCGAGTAGCCAATGCTTCACACGCAGAGAAAAAATACATGGCTGGTGAAACAGGTTTCATGACTGCTGAATCTTTGTCAGCAAATAACGGTGCACTTGCCAACACTATTGCCACGGATACAAAAAATCCAAATAAAGCCGCTGTTTTAGACCATATCAACAGTAGCCCGGTGCTACAGACCGCTTTTATTGATCAGACCGAAGCCGTGGTTAATAATCCAGCAACTCCTCCAGCAGACGCCGATGAAGTTCGTGCCTCGCGACACATTGCAACTTCCAGAGGAAATACTGGCGGACGGGTAAGTGAATTGGGTGCACCTGGACCACAACGTCAAGCTCGAATAGAAGTTGTCTTACGAACAAAAC
The DNA here is from genome assembly GCA_043811105.1 of Candidatus Uhrbacteria bacterium. GTDB lineage: Bacteria > Patescibacteriota > Patescibacteriia > UBA9934 > CAZDDW01 > CAZDDW01. The sequence goes on along the minus strand of JBDRNK010000099.1, from coordinate 5,498 downwards.
CGGCACAGGTTGCCCAGCTGGCTCAGCAGGCTTTAAATATCCGACGTCGTGAAGGTGCAAACCATCCAGACACCAATTTCTTTAGAGGGGACTTGTCAGCAGGAATTAATAGTCCAGGCATGGTCAAAAATTTAGTCACTCAACATCAGCAAGCCGTAGCGGCTAATAATCAAGCTCAAGCAACCGAGCTTAGAGGAGCTATAGATCAGTTACAAAATTTTATTACCATAGCTAATCGAGACGCTGCCGGTAGTGTTAATGCTGCTGTAGCTACAGCTCTACAAGATTATATAAGCACCTTACCAACTCCTTAATATGGCAATAAAACGCGAGACATTGTCAGACAAGGTGATTGACCATCTGGATGGGATTGATCTTTCAATTAAGGTTTCAGAGATTTTGATTAAGTATCAAGTGTCTGAGGATTTGAGCGGTAAGATTTGTAAAATCATTGAAGGTGAGAATGAACAGGAGGAGATTTTTGATGAAACACTGTTAGCACAGATTCCGGAAAAATTGCAAGAGGTTACTGGATTGGATCAAGCTCGGGCAAAACAATTAGCTGTTGAATTAACCACGGCTTGGCTGTTGCCGGTTGAAGAAGATGTTGGTCAGGTGGCGAAATTGATCAGGCAGTGGGGTGGAAAAGTTTCGGATGCCAAATCTGTTGGTCGAATTGTTGCTGATGTGATCAAAGAATCCGGGATTAATTTTGAAGATGAACGTTTGGAAAAACGATTGGTTTTTTTACTTGAATCACTGGTTCGCGGAGTACGTACTGAGACTGACACTCTTCGAGCTATGGCTCGGGGAACAAAAGTTGGCGGTCTGGATTTGCCTGAGGAAAAAGCCAAGCCAATTGTCCAGGCGATTTTGGATCGAATAAATCAAGAAAAGAAAAGTCAGCCAGAAACCGCTCCGGTTAAACAGCCACCAAAACGAGTGTTGCCAGAGTTGCCGAAGAAACCAGTTTTTGATGCCACGATGATTTCTGATGAAGATGAAATTGAAGTTAAACAAGCAAACAAAAAAATCATTGTTCCAAAAAATCCTTTGACCACCGAGCAGGGAATTAGTCAGGTACTGCAGTCGGTTGCAGAGATAATCAAAGATGAAGCTGATAAAAAACGGTTGCAAACGATTGTTAACAGTCGGCTTCGTGAAGTCCGTGACGCTTGGCAAACAAAAGACACTTTGGAACAAGACAAAAATAAAGGCGGTTTGGGATTAAGAGGTGGTCAATTGGTTAGAGTGGTTGAAGCCATTGAACTGGCCTATGACCAAACACATTTACCTATTGTTAAGACCTCTGAAGAACAAAAAGGGAAATACATCCAGGAACAAGACAGGGCCAAGATTAGAAAGGTTGAAGAGCAAGAGTCAGAGTTGACCAAGCGTTATACTAAATTAACCGGTCGTTCAACTGAAGCAAATCCTCAACCGGCTAAAGTCGCTTTTTCACCAGCCAGTCCAGCAACCGGCCACCAAAGCATGCAAGATATTTCCCCGGTAAAAAGATTAGTCGGTCCGGTGGAAGAGTTGGCAAATATGGATTTGACTAGTTGGCGCCGTTTAGCACAGGATCCGCAAGAGGCAGGCTTAAAAATAAAAGACAAGATTGAATTGCTTGAAAATGAGTCTTTGAAGAAACGTTTAGAAGGAATAAAAGCTTGGCAAAGCTGTCCGATAAATCAAATGTACGTTGAAATGACCCGCCAAGTGCTTATTACTGGAAAATCAATTGATCAGATAATTCTGGACAAGACCAAGGATAAACAACCAACCTTAACCAAAGAAGAGGTTCAGGTAATTATGCACCTGAACAATCAGCTCCGTTTCTGATACAATGCGAATATGCCAGACAAGTTTGTTGTGCCACAATTTATTGATGTTGAAGACAAGATCATCGGACCGATTTCCGCCAGGCAATTTGTGTTAATGATTTTTCCGCTGATCTTTGGATCAATTTGTTATAAAATTTTTGATTTAGCCCTGTTTTTGCTAACCGGGGTTCCGGTGTTAATGATTTTTGCTGTTCTGGCTTTTTTAAAAGTCAATGGCATGCCCTTACATTTCTTTTTATTAAATCTGTTACAAAGTTTCAAAAAACCGCGTTTAAGAGTTTGGGACAAGGCCTTTATCACTGAGGAGATCAAGGCACGGTTACATGTTGCTAAAATACCACCGTTGCCACCACCACCACGCAAAGATCCAATTTCACGGAGTCGTTTACATGAGCTAACCCTTGTTGTCAATACCGGCGGTGTTTATCAATCAGATGAAGAATAATTATGCAATCGAAAAAATTAGCTAAAGCAAAACCAGGCCCACCAACACAGCGATATTTGGATATTGCTGAAATTCGGGAAAACGTAGTTGTTTTAAAAGACGGAACACTGCGAGCCGTGATCATGGTTTCAAGCATTAATTTTGCTTTAAAGTCCGAGGATGAACAAAATGCCATTGTTCAGGCTTATATGGCTTTTTTAAATGGAATCGATTTTCCTTTGCAAATTGTTATTCAATCACGAAGCATGGACATTGATTCTTATATCGGTTCGATTCGTCAGGAACGGAAAAAAATTGAAAATGATGCCTTACAAATGCAAATCGATGATTATTTGAGCTTTATCCAAGAGCTTGTCTCTTTGGGAGAAATTATGCAAAAGCGTTTTTATATTGTTATTCCTTACGATCCGGCAACAAATAAATCAAAAACTTTCTGGCAACGGCTCTCAATCGCTGTTTCTCCGGTAATTCATCGAAAGATAAATGAGAAACAGTTCCAAGACCGTCGTTCAGAAACAGTCCGTCGTGCCGAAATGATCATCGGCCAGCTGAACAGTATGGGAATTGAAGGAGTGGCTTTGGATACTCAAGGCTTGATCGAACTTTATTATACTGTTTATAATCCTGATATTTTTGACTCACAAAAAATGCCAGACATTTCTAAAATGCAAGTAGAAGAATAATTTTATGGCTATTGACGTTGGAAAAATTACTGCTGGTGCACCAGCTCCACCTGAAAAAGAAAAAATACAGAAACCGGAGCAGATAAAAGCCCAGGTAGAAAAAACAGCCCTTGAAGAAGAGCGCGAGTATGTTAAGGGTGTGGTAAGGGTGCGAGATTTGATAGCCCCGGCTTCTTTTGAAGTTTTCCCCGATTATCTTAAATTAGGTGGAACATATTTACGAACGCTTTTTGTCATTAGTTATCCACGTTATATAAATATTGGCTGGTCAACACCAATCATTAATTTGAATTACACCATGGATATCAGCATGTTCTTTTATCCGGTGAAGAGCGGAACAATATTAAAGCAGTTACGAAAAAAAGTTGGTATGGTTGAATCGCAAATTATGTCTGATGCTGAAAGAGGCAAGCCACGTGATCCGATTCAGGAAACGGCTTTGCGTGATATTGAACAATTGAGAGATAATCTGACCCAAGGAATTGAACATTTCTTTAAGTACGCTTTTTATATTACCGTTTATGGTAAAAATGTTGAGGACTTGGATAAAAGAACCGAAGAAGTCGAATCTTTGTTTGGATCGAAATTGATTTTTTCACGCAAAGGTTATTATCAGGCTGAGCAAGGTTTTAATTCAACCATGCCACTTGGTAACGATGAGTTGATGATCACCTTTAATATGAATACATCACCGATCGCTTCTTCGTTCCCGTTTACATCATCGGATCTGACTTCTGACAACGGCATTCTTTATGGAATCAACCGTCATAATAACAGTTTGATTTTATTTGATCGATTTAGTTTACAAAATGCCAACTCTGTTGTTTTTGCCACTTCCGGTGCAGGAAAAAGTTATGCTATTAAATTGGAAATAATTAGGAGCATGATGCTTGGATGCGATGTGATAGTTATTGATCCTGAGCTTGAATATAAACGTTTATCTGATGCGGTTGGCGGAACTTATATCAATGTTTCTCTGGCTTCAGATGCAAAGGTTAACCCGTTTGATTTACCTCGGCCAACCGGTGATAATATTCGGGTTGATGATATTATTCGATCCGCAGTGATTGTTCTTAAAGGGTTGTTGCGCATCATGATCGGTCAGCCGATCGGAGAAAAAGGTCAACTAGGATTTACTCCAGAAGAGGATTCTTTGCTTGATCGGGCTTTAATTGAATCCTATGCGAAAAAAGATATCACCGCGACAACAACAGATTTAACTAAAATTGAACCACCGATTATTCAGGATTTAGTTGATGTTCTTGAGGGTATGGAAGGCAGCTCTAATTTAGTAGCTCGATTACTAAAATATACTGAAGGAACTTTTTCCGGTTTGATTAATTCACCGACTACAGTGGAAATGAAAAATCAGTTAGTGGTTTTTTCTGTACGCGATCTTGAGGACGAGCTTCGACCGGCAGCAATTTACACTATTGTAAATTATATTTGGAATGTTGTCCGTTCTGAACGCAAGAAACGAATTTTAGTAATTGATGAGGCTTGGTGGTTGATGCAACACGAAGATTCAGCTAAGTTTATTTTTGCCTTGGTCAAACGCGCGCGAAAATATTATCTTGGTGTAACCACGATCACTCAGGACGTAAATGATTTTTTACGTTCACAATACGGTCAGGCAATTGTAACCAACTCGGCTTTGCAGTTGTTAATGCGCCAGTCACCGGCCGGTGTTGATGTGGTTCAGAACACCTTTAATTTAACAGAGAGTGAAAAATATCTTTTGTTGGAATCCGGTGTTGGTGAAGGCATCTTTTTTGCCGGCAACAAACATGCGGCAATAAAAGTGATCGCTTCTTATACCGAAGATCAACTGATTACCACTGATCCGAAACAGCTTTTGGAGATTGAAGCACAAAAGAAACAATTTGCCGCTGAAATGAAAGCAACTGATCAATCGACTGAAGAATAAACCTTATGTCACGACGCACAAAAATTTCCATCATTATTATCATCATTGTTTTAATCTTGTTGGCTTTAGCCTTGTTCTTTTGGCGCTGGACGCCGAATGAACCGGCGACTGTCCCTGTTGTAATCAATGAACCGACAATCGAAGTTGATGAACCGGAACCAAACGGACCAAAAGAAATGTTGCCTGTAAATGATGCTGAGCCGGTTGATGTTTCTTTGGAAACTCTGGCTAGAACTTTTGGTGAACGATATGGTAGTTATTCCAATGAAAGTGATTTTGCTAATTTGTATGACCTAATGCCTTTGATGACTAATTCGATGCAGGCTGATACTGAGGATTTGATCGAGCGGGTTGTTGTCGCAGAAGTGTATTATGGAATCACCACACGTGTATTATCTACTGAGTTGGTTGAGTACGAGGAAGAGTTAGGCTATGCCACTATGAATATTTTGACTCAACGCGAAGAAGCTATGGGTAGTCCACAGAACTCGGAAGTAAGGTATCAGACTTTGGTTTTGGAAATGGTCAAGCAAGGGGGAAATTGGAAAGTCAATAAAGCTACATGGGAGTTGTAAATTTTGCTCGGACCGCACTTGATG
>JBDRNK010000098.1:0-9114 GCA_043811105.1 Candidatus Uhrbacteria bacterium | reverse complement strand
TGATCTACCGCATTTTTTACACATGATCAATGATCCTGATGTTCGCGGTTTCCTAACCACAACCCAGCCGATATCTTCTGAGGAGGAGGCGGACTGGTTAGAGGTTTTGAGGAAAGATCTGACCAGAGTGATCATGACTATTTTTTTTGAGGACTCAGGGGAGGTTGTTGGCAATCTAGGTTTGCATCGCATCAGCTGGGTCAACCGCTACGCCACCTTTGGGATCATGATTGGGAACAAGAAACGTTGGGGTCAGGGTCTGGGAAAGCAGGCAACAGAGTTGATGCTCGAGCACGCCTTCCATACTCTGGGTTTGCGGATGATCAAGTCCAGTGTGCTGGCGCCGAATATGGCCAGTGTGGCCTTGCACCGCTCAGTCGGATTTCAAGAAGACTTCCGTCGTCCTGGACAGTATTTTCGGGACGGGGAATGGGTTGATGAAATCATCTGGAGCCTGCAGCAAGCTGATTGGCAGGCGAGCAGAAAGTAGCTTACATCCGCGAACACACGTTTCGCGGATTTTTTTATCCACAGATGGGGTCTGACCCCAGCTGTGGATAAGATAAAAAATAGGCGGGGTCCCCCTGGCCTCCGAAGCTCGGAGAGCGCAGGAGGCTTGACCGCGCCATGACTAGTCAGATCTTGATCTTCAGATACGGTCGGGCTATGCGCAGCAAGTACCAGACCCAGGACATAACCTCTTCGATGTCTTCGGTCACGCCAAAGCAACGAATCTCGACTGTGCCGTGGATACTGATCCTGATCAAGTGCCAGCAATTACGTAAATTATCAGTAAAGCCTTGCTCGTCAGCTGTGTAAGCAAAGTTAAAGTGATTTTTGTAGTTTGGTGGTTGCCAGTTCGGCGCCATGGTCTTGTAAAGCTCAAGTCGCTCTGGATCATGACAGCCCAGCTTGATCATCTCGTCCAGATGTTGCTCAAGTTGGTTAGACAACTCGACCGCCTCATAGAGATGCTGGACACCAATATGGAAATGAGTGCCAGTGATTCGGTTAGCTGCGCGTAGGGTCGATCGCGGGATCGAGTCAGCGATTTCAGCGTAGCGCTGGTCGTGAGGATAGATGCTCAGATCCATTCCGACTGGGGCAACTTCCATAGCCACCATCCGACAACCCATTTCATCTGCAACTTGCTGACCGTGCTTCTGACCAGTACTTAGACACTTTTTGATCTGATCAAGATCATTCAGTGGCGGAGTACGATGTTCAACCTGACAAGCCGACAGCTCGTAACCCCACTGCGAATCATTGATTCGTTCCAGGAATTCCGGTGAGCGGGGTACAGGTAAACCACGTTCATCAACCAGGAAATACTCGCGTTCGATTCCCATGTGTCCGATGAACTCTGGAATGTAGGTGATCTGTTTTTCCAGTTTACGCAAAGCAGGTCGGCACTGAGCTAGCTGCCACTGATAAAGAAACTCTGTTATTTTGTGTTCCATTTCGTTCTCCTTTTGGTTGTGAAGGACCTGTGCGGGATCGACAGACGTAAGTCTGTCAATTTGACAAGCTTCCCCCTTCGCTCTTCGAGCTTCGGGGGACAGGTACGCTTGTCGGTTCCGGTATTTTGGTAATTCGAATCCAGCGCGGAATGCGCTGACATTCCCGTTGACAAACAAAAAACCGACAGCGTATACCGTCGATTAAAGCTTAAATTAGTATCAACTAATCACTTACACCTTGGTATACGCAAAATTGCCAGCAGGTGCCGGCCAAAAAGCGTTCCAAGTTGTGGTGCATGTGTTTAGTTGCATACATATATACGATAGCATGGAGTATGGATTTGTCAAATTCGAAAAAAGAAATCCGAAATACGAAACAAATAAGAAATCCGAATGTTCAAAATAAAAAAGCGCCGGGTGGGCGCTTGAAACTATTCGATCAAAGCCAGTTCGTCAGCTGGGATCGGGCCGGAACATTGAGAGGCCGGGCTAACAAAGACCTTGACCCTGCGTTGAACGTCTGGACTAAGGCAAGGCTCGTACCGGCTAAAGGTCAGTAGTGCCTGAGCGCTCTGGACGTTCTTACCAGTTGGTTTCCAGTCTTTGAAGTCATCACGACCAGTAACCACCTTCTCAGCTTTCTTGAACATGGCTTTGGTCGTCGGTCGATCACCTGATACAAAATTTTCCTTTCCACGGAAGAGTGAATATTTAATCAGGAGAATCTTGTCTTGCTGAAACAGTTCAGCAGGGAACAGTTTGTAAGTGTGATCTTCAAAAACCAGGAGAACATAATCTGCTCCGCAGATCTGGTTACAATACTTAGACAAGGCAACAGCCCGGTCAAAGTTCTGGCCAGACTGGATAACAAAGTTGTCCAACATGGTTTGAGCCTGATTGCACAGGTAAGCTCTGATCTGACGAAACCCAGGAATACGTGCTTGCCAAAAGCTGAGCAGGATAATCAAATACAATCTGGTTGGAACCGGTTTGAATTCGATCTTTCTGTGCATAGTTGAGAGGTCAAGGATTCTTAGTCGCAGGCCGTTGCTTGTGGCTTGAAGAATAATGAAGACCGCTTTGCCCAGGTCTGATTCTGTGTTTTTTTCCCAATAGACATAAAACCAGACGTGTGGGTCATTGATCCACGAACGAACGATTTCGAAAATCATCAGCAAGGTTTCTTGATCTTCTTCTGACAGGTTTTGGTCAGCCTGCTTTTCTTTGACGATATCAGACAAAAGGTCGTTCAGGTTTCGCAGGTAAATTGATCGATTTGGGAAACCATCAGTAAGTTCAACCAATCGTTTTGCCGGGCTATCATCAGCAATCTGTCTGAGAAAGTTTTTGTGGGTACAAATACGTTCCCAGAGTTCCCTGTCCGGTTGCTTCATCTGCCGTTGACGCTGAAGCAGTTCAGGGAAACGCGAGCTTCCCAGTTCTTGCTGGCAGTGTGTGTAATATAATTGATGGCTGATGAATTCATCCTTGGGACTAGCAGCTGTCTTTGGGTGTTTGAAAGGACCGACTTCTGGACACAACATTTCAACCTCTTACAGTTGGCGTTTTTTCACGGTTTCTTAGGCCGTTTTTTCACGCAGTTGAGTTGGTTGTTGAGATCATTCTCAACCGAGTTAGATTAGCAATAAATACACATTATGTCAAGTAATGTAGAGGAAGGCTTCAGCCTTCCATATAGTAATGGGACCGACAAGCGTAAGCTTGTCACTATCGAAATGACAGGCTGACGCCTGTCGATCCCAACAAAATGGAACCCTTCCCGCCAGCTTCGACACGGCGGGATCCCGCCAAAGGCGGGAAAAGGGTTCCGCTACATTGTAAAATAAAAGAGCGCGAGAGATTTCTCGCGCTTTGGGTCAGTGGCGGTTAGCCCTTGACCAAGTGAAGAGACTGATGATCAGACAGGTGGTGTTGGTAAAGTGAAAGAACCGCTTGAATCACCTTGGCTACATGTGTATCTTCATGTTGCCTTGAGTTGGTTTTCAAGGTTCCTTCCATTGGCCACCAAGTAATGGCGATGCAAAGGTTTGAACCAAGTCCGTTGTTTTTCGGACCACCAGCATCGTTGAGATGATCTTGGATGTGTGCAACCCTGACTCCCAGAACCTTGTCGGCTCCGTACAGTTCAAGAGTCGTGCTTTTCATGATCTCCAAGACCTGATCACGAAACTCCAAGTAGGCTTCTCGACCAAGGTGCCCCCGACAGCTTTTCAGGTCAATCGCCAGCTCCTGGCTGGTCCAGTAAAAGGCGTCTTGAACCTCCCCGTTTTCGTCTCGAGCAGTCCCCTTGACCGGGGCGAACATGCGCACCCTGGTTTGAAGAACCGGAAGTGGTCTGGTAATTGGTTTTGGAAGTTCAGCCTGCTCAGCCTCAACATAAGGCATTTCTTCATCAGCCTGCTTAGCCTGCGGATTGACCATCAACACAACCCTCTCCCTCGTTTGTATGTCTTCGGTTTTAGGACAACGATGGCAATTCTATCAGATGCATTCATTGTCGTCAAGGGGATAAGTGGCCAGAGGCCAAAATATCAAGTTACAAGTATCAAGTATCAAGTTTTGACAGACCCATATTTTTTTAGTAAGCTAATCAACCGAACATTTAAATGGGCCGTCAAACGGTCCAAGGAACGTCGAACGTTCCAAGACACGTCGTTCGCGAACGACGTGTCAAGGAGGTGGTTTTGTCTACATGTGTAGAAAAACTTGAGGTCGATGACGCTCAAGAATGTGCTTTGATTGCAGATCTGTTGTTGCGCACGAATCAAGAATCAAGACTGATCACACGACCAGGGGTTTCGATCACTGAGTTGTTTCGTGATATACGAATTCTGATTTCTGACATGGATGGCACACTAACGCCAAGGCCACACTGGTTTGAGATTGATCCATTGGTCAATCAAGAATGTCGGGCTCAGCGCCAGATCGATTATGATTTTTTCAATCATTTCCATCCGGCACGATCCAATCATCTACACGGTCACTGGTGGGTTGATCGAGAGACCAGGCCAGGTGGTGATGCCAGCATAGTCATCATTCGTGGACTGGAGCGAATCTGTCGTTCTCGGCTAAGCCGGCAGGATTTGATCAAGGCTGGTCGTCAAGTTCAAGTATATCCTGGTGCCAGCGAGTTGCTTGGTCTTTTTGATGCAGTTTGTGTGATTTCGCTCGGAGTGGCTCCAGTGATCAGGGCCTGCTGGGCTCATCATGGGCATGATGTTTTCGTGGCTTCGGCTGAGTTCATCTTTGACGAAGAGGATCGGGCTGTAGATTATCATCTGAGTTCGGTCATTCTGGGTAACAACAAGGGTTGGGCTGTTCGTCGGTTCTTGGGTCTGGATGAACTTGTTGGTTATTCAATGAACAACATCTTGATCATTGGTGACTCGTTCTATGATCAGGATATGTTTCAGACAGGTGCAACCAATGGTCTGATCATGCTGACTGAAAACGGCACCATTCGTGGTCGACCCGACTTCATAGCAGAAATGTGGGACAAACTCAGTTTTGTCTACGTAGCTGATTCACTGTTGCCACTGGCTAACGTGGTCGGATTGGCACGAACATAGACTCGGAACTCCGGGTCTTTTTTTATGCACAATTGACCTGTTCAATAATTACCTGTACAATCCAGCATTATCCGGGTAGGGTGTTCGGATAAAACGCACCAGCAGAACGTGAAAGGGCAGAGGATGAGATACGGTTTCGAGGTGATCTTGGTTGACGGTCAAAAAGCGGTCATCAACGCCTTCCCGGTTGGTGACCCACAAGACGCTCTTCGTATCCTAACGCAGTTACGTCCTGATCAGCAGATCGGGGTGATTACGTCTGGCGGTTGCCGACGGATGATGCGTATGGCCGAGCTTGGCCTAGGTACAGCTGAGGGAAGATCGGTCTTTCTCAAAGTAAACGGCTCTGGCTAGAGCAAAACTGAACTTGATCCCGTGAACACCGGGATCTTTTTATTTCCAACCTTTAAGGTTGGGGAAATTACGTTGGTAGAGCACAAAAATGTACCAAACTCTTATACTTTCTTTCAAATTCACCCCAACCTTAGAGGTTGGGATAAAGGGTGGGAATAAAGGTTTGGATGATTAAAAAAATACCTCGCTGTTGGGCGAGGTAAGGTGAATATAGTTGGAGCTTAAACCATCTTTTTGGCCATGAAGCCAGTTACCATACCCATGACCATGCCACAGATGATAGATGCATAGCCAAGATTGTGGACCAAACTGCTTTCGGCTTGGAGTAAGCTACAGCCTATCAGGGCACAGAAAAGAACCAAGATGATCATGAGGATCATAAGCATCGTGATTAAGTTGCTTTGTTTCATGAAAGAACTCCGCTCCCGTGGTTTTTTCTCTCATTAAGTTGGCAGAATACCATTATTTAGATACAATGTCAAGAATGAGTCACGAATTTACGAATGGTTACGAATTACGAATATGCAGAAAACAAAAATTTCTGGGTTAACGATTGTGATCGCGCTTGTATTCTTGGGCACGATTTTTGTTTTATTTTCTGACCAGCCAGAACAGCGAGTGGTTTATTCAGAAGACGGTCAGGTTCGGTTGGAATATTTGGCAGAGGCTGGGCGGTATTTGTCAATTGACCCCGCCGGCGGCGGGGTCGATCCCGTCACATATTCGATCTCACCCAACGACTACGTCTTTACTCAACCCGCGACCTTGATCTTTAATTATGATCACATGAATCCTGAAGTCCATATTGCAGCCTTTAATCAAGAAACCGGGGAGTGGAAGTTTTTGGCTACAGAGTATAACCGAGAAAAAGCGGAATTATCAACCAAAATTGACCGGGTTGCACAGTGGACCTTGATCCAGTATACCCAGCAGTACAATTTCGAATGATCAGTTAGCATGTTTTTTTTGGGGGGTTGCTAAAAATGAAGGAAGGTTATATTATCTTAGCAGCCTCTTCTACCAAACTGCTGTTCAAAAGTTCGAAATTGTACTGCTGGGTAGAATGGCGACGCTGAGAATTAATCTTATAACATATGAAGAAGACCATCCTTCTACTATCTGTTTTAGCCTTGGTTGGTGCAGGCTGTATAAATAGCACTGATGAAAATTTAATAAAAGCAAACGATGTGAATATTTCAGACCAGACTCAATCAGACGAAAAACCAGAGATCGAAGGCTATAAGGCCAGCTGGGCTTTTCCTGGGCAACTTTCTGATGAGACCATTCAAAACAAGCAAGTTCGAATTCAAACTGAGTACGGTGATATTGTTTTTGAACTTTTTGCCGACACTGCACCGCTGACTGTTTCTAATTTTGTCTATCTAACCAGCAATACCTACTACAATGGTTTAACCTTTCATCGACGAGAAGAAGGGTTTGTTATTCAGGGTGGCGATCCAATAGGAAATGGAACCGGTGGTCCTGGTTACAAGTTCGAAGACGAAGTTGATGATGAATATACTTATGATCGTGGAATCGTGGCCATGGCTAATAGTGGACCAAACACCAATGGCAGTCAGTTCTTCATTATGTTGGCCGACACACCTTTGCCAAAAGCTTATTCAATTTTTGGTAGAGTGATTGAGGGTCTGGATATTGTTGATCAGATTCAGGTTGGTGATAAAATGAATTTTGTTACACTTGAGGATGTTGAATAGACTCAAAACTAAGAAAAAAAATACGGCGGTCCGAGTAACGGGTCGCCGTTTTTGATTTGGTTACTATGGTGATCTGTGTAACCTTCGGTATTCGTCGCAGGCTTCGATTGCAGCTTCGTGTCGATCGATTGCCTTTTCCAGCTCAGAGAAAGACTCTGTCAACAGCTTGACCTTGTGCGGGTCTTCCTGTGGAAGTAGAGCCATGGTATTGAACAAAGTCCGAGCGTTGTTCACGGCTTTTTCTGCTGCCTCGACCTCTTGCTCTAGGGCGGTCAGATATTGATCCTCTTCTCTTGGAAGGAGATCGTAGCTACCGACCGTTCTCGGTGGGCCGTTCAGTGCCGGAGACAGTTCAGCATACAACTGTCCTGATCGAGCCGGCCGTTTACCAATGGTCAGTGCCTGGGTAACGATCACAATCCCACTTTCACGCGGTGGAGGAAAGACCATTTGTTTGAACACGGTGCAAAGACAGGTCTCGGTCATTTCGTCATGCAAACTTGTCGTGTTGACCTTGACTGAGCTGACAGTACCATCGTCAGTGATGATATACTTGATCACGGTTCGACCGTACAGCTCCGGATCCTGGTTCAGAGCATGATCGTAACATCCATAGAGATACTCCAGGTTGTCTTCGATCACCGGACGCAGATCGGCTTCCTTGTCCAGGTCACCGAGCAGAATTGGGTCGCCAAGGGTCAGTTGCCCAGGAGCTTCTTGGGCATCGGCCTTGACTGAGCCGAATAACAGAATTGCCATGAAGACAATCACGATGATCATGACAGCAAAGACTATAATTTCATGTGGGGAGTGTTCGTCTGGCATGATCCCTCCGGGAAAAGTGCGTTTGAGTTGGAGTGTATACCGAATCCGGTGCAGTGTCAATATATTGGAAATGAGGAGAGTGTGGCTTACTAGACTTCGCCAAGGTTACAGTCGGCAGGAAAGACTTCCGCTACGTTTTTCCAAGAAAAGAAAAAACCCTTCGGTGAAGAAGGGTTAGTCGTCGATACAGAGATGGTGCTGTTCGTCGACCAGCTGTTGGGTCAGGTCGAGGCACTGCTGCACAGAGATCGTGTCCGGCCATTCGCTGGTGTCGGCCTCAGTAGCAACGATCACTCGAGAGGTCGTCGAGTAGTGGAGATTGGTTCGTGTTGTTGCGCCGGTTCGGTTCGGGATCGGCTCGTAGGATAATGTCGGCAGGCCGATCGCGTCGTAGTCCAGGACAGGCATTCGCACCTCTGCCGGTTCCAAGCTCTGCAATTCTCGACTTCGCTGCAGGATGTAGACACGGTCAGCAGCTCGTCGGGCTTCTTCGCGGCTTGGGCCGTAAATAAGATCTTCCATGACCACCGGAGCCAGTTCGACTCGGGCCGGGGGCAGGTTGAGTGGCTCCAGGCCCAGGCGACTGTGTCGTGATTGAGCACACGTGAATTCAGCTTGTGCCAGAACCTGACGAGCCGTCTCGACTCGGAGTTCAGCTTGTGCCAGTTGTTGTGTGGCATCCTGGAGGGTGGCCAGTGCCTGCTCCAATATGATTGCCGCTTCGTCATACATGTTCTGCACTTCTTGCAGCAGTGTGGCCGGATCTTCGATGACTGGTTCATCAGCTCGGGCCGAGATGGTCAGAGCACCGACGATTGCCAGAAAGACAATCAATAGAGTGATTTTGTTTGACTGACTCATGTTTGGTTTCCTTCCGTTGAAAGGTACGTTGTGGTTAGCAATAGTATCAGTATTTTGTTACGATGTCAATATGTGAATCAAAAAGAACGCTCAAAGTACATCTTAACCTTTTTTATAGTTATTCCTAGCATTGTTTTGGCCGGGGTGGTTATTGGGTTGTCTGGAGAGATTAGGAGTGAAGGGACCGACACCCCGCCTGTCCCCCGAGGGGATAAGGGTGTCAAATTTGACATCCTTGCAGAGGTCATTCCCAATAGTGACAGGCTTACCCCGAACCAGACGCTTCGCGTCGGTACAGGGTGGGCG
>JBDRNK010000097.1:0-10587 GCA_043811105.1 Candidatus Uhrbacteria bacterium | reverse complement strand
GGACAGACCTGTTTTAAAAAAGGTCAGATGAAGAACACTTACGGTACCGGAGCTTTTTTACTGTTAAACACAGGAAATAAACCTGTGATGACTAAAGAACCACTTTTAGCAACAATTGCCTGGCAAATTAAAGATCAAGTGACCTATGCTCTTGAGGGTGGAGTTTTTGCTTGTGGTAGTGTGGTTAATTGGCTAAAGGATGAAATGAGCATTATTAAGGAATCAGCTGACACTGACCGTTTGGCTCAATCAATTAAAGAAAATGGTGGGGTCTATTTTGTTCCGGCTTTTAATGGACTTGGCGCTCCGTATTGGGATCCACAAGCCCGAGGCCTTATTGTTGGTCTGACCCAAGGGTCAGGTCGAGCTGAATTAGCCAGAGCAGCGTTGGAAGGAATTGCTCATCAGACCACTGATGTGATTGAGGCTATGAGAAAGGGAAGCGGTTTGTCACCAAAACAAATAAGAGTTGATGGTGGAGTTTCAAAGAATAATTTTGCCATGCAATTTCAAGCTGATTTAGCTGGAGTTGTTATTGTTCGTCCCCGAATTACTGAGACCACGGCTTTGGGTGCGGCCATGATTGCCGGCTTACAGGTTGGTTATTGGCCTTCGCTGAGTAGTTTAAATAGATTGAATAAAATTGCTCAACGCTGGCAACCGCGCTTAGGTTTGAGTCAACAACGGCAAGAGCGCCAACGTTGGCGTAAGGCCGTGCAAGCAACTCAAGTTTTTCACCAAAAATAAAACCCCCTGACCAGCGCACCTGATCAGGGGGATTTTCTAGAGTTCGATATCACTGTCATCGATTGACGAGTCATCATCGCTTATCATCGACGCCTCTGTTTTGTCTTTCGGAGGAGTGTATGGCTTTGTACCACCAAAACTCCCAACTATGGCGTTGATGGCAAAGGACAAGCTCAGGACAATAGCCACGAAAACAAGAAAACCAGGATAGGAAAAGAACAGTTTTTTCAAAGTCATCGGATCAGGTGTGGTGTCCCACTTCTCAGGATCCTTGTTACGCGCTTCCGTGGCCTCTGCTTTTTCTGCCTTTGTCCTGAGATCAGTGTGTCCAAGGCCGTCCAGGATATGCGGGGTCTTTTCTTTTTCCTGTTCAATGGCCACAAATTCTACACGATAACTGCGACCCAAAATAGGGTCGGTTGGATGGTCACAGTTGACATGGATTGAGAAGTGACTATCGCCTTTTTGGTTCGGCCAGATTTTGATGGTCACCGCATCCTGGCCTTTGGAGTGAAATGCTCGGTCAACCAGGAAGGAAGTATTTGATCCGTCTACAATCCGGAACTCAACCCTGGCTTCCTCGGCTTCTGCAGTAGGATCAGCGGGATCCGGGGGAATCAGTCCAATATGTGGTGGGCTGATCTTGAAAACCAAAGCGTACTGTTGGCTGACCGGAATATTTCCAAGGCGAATGACATTGTTAGTGTCAACAGCCACGTTATCTGGTCTGATTGCCATGATGGCCTCCTTTAGTCTTTTTTTTGAAAGGTCTTTTGACTAGCCAGATTAACACAAAAATTCGAACCTGTCAATCCTGAGCTTGTCGAAAAGCAACCTAAAAAGCGACCGGTTGGTCGCTTTTTAAATATATCGGATTTTATTTAACCTTTTCTACTATTGCCTTAAATGCTTCTGGGTTGTGTTCAGCAAGGTCAGCTAAAATTTTTCGATCGATCTCAATTTTGTTCTTATTCAGGCCATTAATCAACTGACTATAAGTGATTCCAAGCGGTCGAGCTCCAGCATTGATTTTTATCGTCCATAAGCGACGCATAACTCGCTTTTTGTTGCGTCGATCTCGAAAAGCATAAGCTCCAGCCTTAAGTGCGGCTACACGTGCAAAACGTAGCTTTGAATTGCGTCCCCACTTGTAGCCTTTTGTCCGCTTAAGCAGGTTGCGACGCTTTGTTGCATGAATTGTTCCTCGTTTTACTCTAGGCATACGGTAACATGTCTTTAACAGCCTTAATATTAGTCTTTGACAGATCATTGTCTCGACGGTTTTTTCGGGTAATCTTGCTTGATGAGCGAGAATTAAAATGACCCTGACCACTTCGTCGTTTCTTGATCTTATTATTTTTCGTAATTGTGATGCGCTTAGCCAGCGCCTTGTGAGTCTTTTGTTTCATAAAAGGTGGCTGAATTTTAGCCCAAATCGTTTTTTCCGTCAAGAGGGCTACTCACGGGCAATAATAGTAATTAATCTTCCGCCTTGTTTACTGATTGGGGACTCAATTCGAATAGGGTACTTTTCACGTAGTTTATCAATAAAATCAGTCACTACTTCCCGAGCCACATCAGCGTGAGCCTTTTCTCGGCCACGCATAACGATTTCGATTTTAACCTTATCACCACGTTCTAGAAATTTCACTGCTCGATCAAAACGTACATGTAAATCATGTTCGCCTATTCTTGGCGAAAGGCGAATTCCTTTGGTGTCAACCTCTTTGGAAGTGGCTCTTTGTTTGCGTACCTCTTTTTCTTTCTGATATTTAAATTGCCCCCAATCTAGTATTTTACATACCGGCGGTTTTGCTTTTGGAGAAACCTCAACCAAATCAAGCTCGTTTTTTTGAGCTATCTGAATTGCTTCCTCAGTTGATAAAGTTCCTAGCTGCTCTCCGTCTTTGCCGATTACTCGAACCTCTGGAGATTTGATTCGTTCGTTAATTTTGTAGCCAGGAATTTGAATCTGTGGTTTTCTAATTCGATGTCTGTGGATTCGCATGTTTGTAATTTAATATTGTAATTTGTGTGTCCCACGTCGCCCTCACAAAGTTCGGGCTATGTGGGACATCCCCCATAGCTCCACGACGCTCAAGCAGAGCTTGAGCTATATGGAGCGACGGGGGATGGTGGAGATGGCGGGAATCGAACCCGCGTCTGGTAAGTTTTCACAGTTTGCTTCTACAAGCTTAGACCTGCCTGATTACACCAACTGATCAAGACAGGACAAAAAACAGTTGGCGGTGCTCGTGGCCAGATCTTAACCGTTTTTGCACGAGCAACAAAACGGTCCAGCTCAATGGGGTTTGACACCCGTTCTTCCAATATTGAGCATCAAGGAAGCGAGTGGACTCCCGGCGGTAGCCGGGCAGGGATCCAGCAAAGCTGGACAAAAGGTCGCTGTTAAGCGACAGCCATTGCAAAGTTAGGAACACTGAAAGCATTCTTCACTTTTGAGAAAAGATTGGCATTTGAATTCTCTAGCATCCAGAGTTAACGAGCGCAGGATACATGCTCGACTTGCACAAATTGTAAGGGACTTCCATCGAAGCCGATCATCCCCATAACTACTCTTTCAGGTGTTCTCGTACTTGGCGGTCTAAATCTCGTTTCTTGATTGTTTCGCGTTTTTCATACTTTTTCTTTCCTCTAGCTAAAGCGAACTCTATTTTCACGAGGCGTCCCTTAGTATAGAGCGAAATGGGCACAATTGTCAACCCGGCTTCTTGGGTTTTTCCCAGCAATCGTTTAAGTTCGGCTTTGTGGATCAGAATCTTACGATCACGGTTTGGATCGTAATTTGGTTGTAGGCCAGCCGGTTTGTATGGGGAAACGTAAGAATTCTTTAGCCAAAGCTCGCCATCTCGAATTGATACAAAGGCACCTTTGAGTTGAACATGTCCTTCTTTAATAGATTTAACCTCAGCTCCAGTCAAACCCAAACCACCCTCGAAAGTATCCAGGAATTCATAGTCAAAGCGTGCCTTTTTGTTAATCGCTAGTTTAGGCATGTGTTGATATTATAGAGGAACAAGGCATTGGGAACAAGACATGAATAAAAATGCACCCAGGGTTGGGTGCGATTATTTTAGTGCAAGATCACACAGATCATTGGTTGTGTTTGTCAAGAATGTATTCGATCACAGACCATTCTGTTGGATCGTGCTTGACCATGTTCTTTAGATTGAACCAGAAATGTTGAAGCTCGGTCACGCTAACGATAAGTGGGAGCACGCTCCAGACGAAAAAGTGTTCCATCAATGAGGCTCGCTTTTTTCGAAGCATACACATGCACCAGCTGATTGGACTGTACTCAGCTAAGCTGATTCGCTTACTGACGTACAGTACCTGTAGAGTCAGTGGCCGGCGTTTCCATTCCTTTGGTCGATAAAAGATGCACTGTACCAACATAACCAAAAGCGAGAACACGATCAAGCAAACAACGATGAGAATAGCTGGGATCATGGCTTGTGGCGCCAGCCAGTCCAGGTATGCAAACGCTAAGGCCAGAAACACATAAGGAGTGAAGGTCCCGAAAAGGTGAACCAGACGTAACATGGTCCTTCCCCTTTCTTTATAGAGGTTGACCGACGCTAAAGATTATCTGTTTTAATCTGATCTGTCAAGGTCAGCTGGTTTTGTTCTGGTTTATTATCTGGTATAATATACGACGATATGACAACTCAAAAAGGAGGCTCTGATAAGCCGGCAAAACAGCTTATTTCTATTTCCACTGGTACGATATTAAAAATTATCGCAATTTTTGCTGCACTCTGGTTTGTTTGGTTTGTCCGCGACATTCTGGCAGTGATTTTTGTTGCCTTGCTTCTGGCTGCTTTGATTGATCCAGTTGCTGATTGGTTTTCTACACGCAAAATTCCACGATCATTGGCTGTAATTCTGGTTTATTTGCTTTTATTCTGCGTTGTTGCTTTTGTTGTTATTATGTTGGTTCCACCAGTGATTGCTCAGGTCAGTGCACTATTAATTAACTTTGGCTATTACGATCAAGTGGCAACATACATTGAACGTTTTTCTTCTTTGAATCTGGGCGAAAGTGTGGCCGATAACATTGGTCAGCTAACCACTTCGATTCAACACGTCTTTGCCACTTTGTCCGGATTTATTGGTGGAATTGCCGCCATGGTCATTGTTTTGGTTCTGGCTTTTTATATGGTTGTTGAAGAGGAAGCAGCTCGTGGTTTTTTCAAAACTTTGTCCCCGGTAAAGTACCAGTCACACTTAGCTACACTGTTCATTAAAATGCAAAAGAAAATTGGCTTATGGTTGCGTGGTCAGATTATACTTGGTTTGATCGTCGGTATTGTTGCCTACATCGGTTTGTCAATTCTTGATGTTCAGTACGCTTTGGTCTTAGCAATCATGGCCGGACTGTTTGAGATCGTGCCATACATCGGCCCAGTGGCCGCAGCTATTCCAGCGGTTATCTTGGCCTTGCTCCAGGATCCGATCAAAGGAGTTATGGTGGCGATTCTATACGTTGTTATTCAATGGTTAGAAAATAATATTCTGGTTCCGAAGATCATGCAAAAAGTAACTGGCTTAAATCCGATTGTTAGTATTGTCGCTTTGTTGGTTGGACTAAAGATCGCTGGAATTGTTGGTGCGATTTTAGCTGTTCCAGTAGCAACCATGGTGGCTGTAATTTTAGAAGATCTTTTTTCAGAAGATGGTTTATTAAAGAAAGTATGATAACTGCTCATCCAAAAACCTGGTTTCCTTTAGTATTGATCTCATTAACTTTGGCCTTGCTCTTGGCTGTTATTTTTTCATTTAATTCAAACAACTCAAATCAGACCGTGCTTGAAGTAACTGAACCACAAGTAACTTCTGCAGATTACAAAGTAGAGATTGAACCAATTGTTAACAATCTATTATTAAATATAGAACAGGCTAGCGATGATTTGGAGCGAATCAATATATTAAAACAGGTTCAGGATCAATTGTTGGCTGTGTTAGTGCCGGCTGAGTATCGCGAAGCACATTTGGAAATAGTTATTGCTTTGAATTTAATGCGTCAAGGTTACCTTCTACAAGATGAAGATCAGCTAGATGAGGGCCGAGCCAGATTTGAACAAATTATTTCATCTGATCATTGGCTCAATTAATATGCCCGGTAGTACAACTTTGAATACTGGTCAACTGGGTGTTATTTAAAAGCGTTGCCAAAAACCAACAAAGCCACTCTTTCTTAGCAACATTGTTAGTCAATCCTAATTAACAACATTTCAAAGTTGTCCTACCGGGTATGCGTATTAGTAAGAATCAAGAACTGGAGGAAGTCAAACAGGAGCTGAAGAAAACTAAAAAACAATTATCATCAGAGATTAAAAGGGAGACCAAAAAAGGTCACCCGATTTTGACTTGTTTTTTAGTTATTATTGTTCTTGTCTTGATATTGATCAGTTGGTTTTGTTCAATAGTTGCCCAAACCGGTTTAGTTACTATTCCGGTCTTTACTAACTTTTTTTATAATCAACCAGAGCCAACACGTCAGGTTTTGGCCACGGTTCCTATTGAGGAATTTTTATCCACTGAGATCGGTTCAACAATAAATCAACGACTACAACCTGGGTCATTAGATTTTGATCGCACTTTTTCAATCTCATTGACAGAAGGATCATTAACCGCATCTGTGCAGAGTTTGTTGGATCAAGCCGGTTTTTTTGAACATGACGGAGCACGAGTGGTTGTTTCAGAAGATGTTGGTTTAGAAGTTTTTTTGCCAGTGGCTGAAAATCCTTTACGTACGGCCATGACAGCCGAGTTGACCCCGTTCATTAATGATCAAGGGGTGATTGATGTTGAGATTAATCGCTTAAAGATTGGGTCATTAAGTTTACCTATCTGGCTGGTTCGATTAGTTCTGGCTAAACCACTTGATCTGGTTATTTGGGAATTGAATAAGAATTTCGTTTCTTATGTTGATTTATCAGGAGTCTTGCTAACAGAAGGATCAGTTATTTTTGACGGCAACATTACTGTTGATCTTTTCGAACTATGATATTACTACATCGTTTTACATCATTTGCTGTTGGTTTGATAATTGCCATTGGTTTTTTGTTGAGTATTCTCTGGCCGGCCAACATCTTTTTTTATGCCATTGGTGCTTTGTTAGCAGCATTATTATTGTTGGGACGTTTGTCTGGTTTTGAAGGACGAAATTTTCGTTTTTGGGCTTTGTTAGGTACGCCGATTCTATTTGCCGCCGCTTCTTTTGGCGTGTTTTTATTTTTTGAAAATTTGGCAGAGAAAATTATTTTGGCAGCCGTAGTTGTTTTTGGGGTGTTTTTATTTACCGAATATATTTTTGCTTATTTGCACACTCCGGCCGCGTATCGAACATATTCCTTAGAACACCTAAGCCTTGTTTTACAAATACTAACTGTTTTCTTTGTTGCCTCGTTTGCCTATGGCTTGATTTTATTTTTGCAAATATCATCACTGGTTTTGTTGCCTTTCTTTTTTGCTTTGATCTTCTTTTTAACGTACAGCATGTTTTGGGTTTCAAAAATTTCTCATCAGCGTTCAATCTGGTATGCTTTAGCAGGATCAGTAATGATAAGTGAACTTTTCGTTGCCACCTCATATTTGCCGATCGGTTTTTATACCAGTGCCGCTTTGATTGCTATATCTATTTATGTTTTTTTAGGCTTATCTCGGATTCATGTGCTGGAAAAGTTGACCAATCCAATAGTTTTCCGCTATCTTGCTCTTGGGTCAATCATGTTAATATTGCTCTTAAGCTCAGCTCAATGGGTTTAATAAACTATGGAAGAAAATAAAATTGAACAACTAAAAGAAATTAGCTGGGTGGTCATTGTGACCGTGGTTGTTGGAATTTTGGCTGGAGTGGTTGGTACGGTTTTAACTGAAAATTATTTGTATCAATATACTGAAGGGATTGATAAAATAACCATCCCACTGCGTTTGGCTGAACAAAAACCAAAACCATTGCCAGGTACATATGAAGAAGCGATTGAACAGATTTATTCTCAAGCAGTTCCTTCCCTGGTTAATTTTTATCAAAAGGTTGGAACAACCAGCTCGATTGAAAAAATGGTTTATCAGTCAGATGAGATTTTGGCTTCAGGGGCTGTGGTAACTTCTGACGGTTGGTTAGTTACAGCAAGTGATTTATTTAATACATATGCCAGTAGTGGATTAGTGGTTGTTATCGGTCGCGATGTCTATCAGATTGAACAAGTGGTTACTGATCAAGCAACCGGTTTTGTTTTTGTAAAGATTGATGGAAATAATTTACCGGTTTTGGCTTTTGGTGCCTCTGATGAAGTTGGGGCAGGGGATTTGGTTTTTGTGGTTCCGACAGAGGATACGATAGTGGCCACTTCAATAAAAAGTATAAAGAATCTTGGTTCAGTAATTCATCCGGCTTGGGAATTACAAAAACACTTTTTATTAGCTGACAACATTAGTGGCGAAATTAGCGGAGCTCCGTTGACAAATACTTCAGGCGAATTAATTGGTTTGGTAAGTGATATTGATTTGGCCAGTGGGGAGACGGTTGTTCGACCGTTACATCATCTGTTACCGGTTATTCAATCTGTTCTATATCAAGGATCAGTTAGCAGGTCGTACATGGGGTTAAGTATTGTTGACCTAGCCAATACAATTGGTTTGTCTGAAGAACTGTCATTAGGTATGGAAAATGGAGCTTTAATTGTTCGTGATTCATTAAGTCGGTATGTTTCCGGTGTGATACCTGGCGGACCGGCTGAGATCGCCGGGTTGATCAATAACGATATAGTTTTGGAAGTAAATCGACAAATGATTACCAACAATGCACCGTTGGCCGAAATATTACTGGATTACAGTCCGGGTGATATCATTTCTTTAAAGATCAATCGAGCTGGTCAGGAAATCGAACTTGACCTGGTCTTGGATGAATTACTTTGATAGAATAAATCTATGCCCGGTAGTACAACTTTAAAATGTAGGGAAGTCGGGTGTTTTAAAAAACGCTGCTAAGTATAACCAACCGTTATTGATGCTTAGCAACGATACTAAATAGACTAATCGGACATCTTATTTAAAGTTGTCCTACCGGGTATGGCAAAGATAAGATATTCAACAATTTTTTTACGCGGCTGGAGTACGATTGTTCTATTCGCAGTCTTGGGCTTGGTTCTGGCTGTTGTCTTTTCTTTTCTGCGTCCTTTAGAGTACAGTTCAACCGTTCGTTTGTTAATCACTCAAAACGTGGGCACAGTTGATGCATACACCGCAGCTCGTTCAGCTGAGCGCATAGCTGAGGATCTGGCCACAATCACTTACACCACTTCGTTTTATGACAAGGTCATGAGCGCTGGATATGGAATAGACGAAAGTTATTTTCCTGAAGATGATTATAAAAGACGAAAGAAATGGAATAAGACGATTAGTACAACCGTGGCTCGGGGAACCGGATTGTTGACAATTAAGGCTTATCATACAGATGTTGCTCAGGCCGAACAGTTGGCTCATGCCATTGCTTTTGTGCTGACGAACGAGGGTTGGACCTATACTTCTGGTGTAAACATTACTGTGCGTTTGGTTGATACCCCACTTAATTCACGCTGGCCAATGCGACCGAATATTCCGGCCAATGCTTTTTCAGGGTTTATTCTCGGTGGTTTAGCTGGCGCCTTATACTTAATGATTCAGACGGAACGAATGCGACGAAGGCATCAGTTGGTGCATGAGGAATAAGAAAAGAAAAAATTAAGAAAGTAAGAAAGTAAGAAAATAAGCGCTGTGCTTACTTTTTTATTTTTTCTACCCACCATAGCTTTAGCGACGGTGGGTTATTTTCTTATTTTTCACTGTCTTTAGCAAAAAACGCCACAGACCCACTTGACAGATTTCGCTTTATGTGTTAAATTATTGCGTCAAGTTAGTGCTTGAAATGGGTAAAAATTTAGACGTTTAAGTGGTTTGATGCTCCGTCGTGGCGTCTCCTCCTCGCCGTGATTGTGAACATCAAACCTCTCAAGCGTCCAAGTGACGCCCGTGTTCCTTGGACAAGACAAATGGCCGAAATTTTTCGGCAGAGTTTCAACCGCGTCCCCGTGGTGGGACGACAAAAGTCGTTCCCTAGAGGGGACAGGAGGATTTCAAATGAGAAACACTCTGATGATGGTCGCGTTCGTGTTGTTCGCAGTGCCCATGGGGGCGTTCGCTCAGGCACAGCCGCCGGCTGGTCAGCAGGCGACCGCGCCTGTTCCGCTGTTCGATGCCGAAGGGTACTTCGACGGCACGGTGGAGTGCGTCGCGCATGCGACGTACGATGAGACCAAGTGCAAGTGCAAGTGCGACGACGGGTACGAGGGTATCGAGCGCAAACTCGACGCCAACGAAAAGGTTCCCGAGTGCCAACTTACCGCAGCCAACCGTGCTCTGGCCGAGGCGCTGGCTTTGACCCCCCGGGTCGATGGTTTGGAAGAGTCCATAGCTCAGCATGCCACGGCGCTCGAGACGTTGCAGGCTCAGCGTGAGGAAGATTCGGCCTTGGCCGAGATCCGCTACGCTCTTCAGGCTGAAGCCAACGAGCTCACTTCGAGAAAGATCCTGGAAGCTCAGCGTCAGATCGCAGCCACCAATACTGTTCTCATAGCAGTGGTGGCAAGGGTCGACGCTGTCGAGACTGGACAGGAAACGCTCCAGACCGACGTGGACGCTGTCGAGGCTGACGTGGTCGTCGTCAAGGCTGACGTGGTCGACCTCAAGGACCGTCCGGTAGCCCTGTTCGGTTTCCGTGTCGGTGGACTGCTCGGACTGCATTCCAGCCCGACGGTCGAGATCTCTGAGGGCGAG
>JBDRNK010000096.1:0-6235 GCA_043811105.1 Candidatus Uhrbacteria bacterium | reverse complement strand
TTCTGTTTTCTTAAACAAGAACGTACCAAGGTCGTTGCGGAGTCGATTGCGAATGTAGTCGGAATCAGCTTGTGAGGATGGATTTCGGTCAGTAACAATATTTTTTGCTCTTATTCGTACCGCTTCAATCAATGCTTTGTTTTCTTTCATATATACAAACCCTCTGCTGATAATATCCGGACTACCATGTAACTTGCCGGTCTTGCGTTCAACCTGAACAATAACTACCACCATACCGTCTTCGGCTAATAGCTGTCGGTCGCGAAGAACAACTTGCGACACATCGCCAACACCCAGTCCATCTACAAAAACATAATCTGTAGGAATTTTCTCTTGGGTTAGTTTACCTTCGCCCTTAGTGAATTCCATTATTTGCCCGTTGTCCGGGATGAAAATATTTTTATCTTCTGAATAACCGAGTGATTCGGCAATCTTAGCATTAGCCACCAGCAAGTAAGTGTTTCCTTCAATTGGAACGTAGTACTTTGGTTGCATCAGCGAAATCATCAATTTGATGTCTTCGGCTTTCGCGTGTCCGCCAGCGTGAATATCTAACATTTTAAAATCGATTGTTTTAACACGGTGGCGAGCAAGAATGTCACGCAGTCGTTCGACTGCCTTTTCGTTTCCTGGAACCACCGAACTTGAGAAAATTACTGTATCACCTGGGATCAATCTGATCGATCGGTGCTCGTTGTTGGCGATTCGCATTAAAGCGGCTCGTTGCTCACCTTGAGCTCCGGTACAGATAAGCATCACCTTGTGCTTTGGATACTTGTCCATTTGTTCCGGAGTAATAATCGTGCTTTGTTGAAATTTTAGATACCCGAGCTGTTTGGCAATCTCAACATTAGTTTTCATTGAGTAGCCGTCAATAGCGATTTTACGCCCGTGTTTTTCTGCAATTTCGATAATCTGTTTAACGCGTGATAATTGTGAAGAAAAGGTTCCGAGAATAATTCGGCCTTTAACATTTTGTATCAGTTGTTCCAGATTTTTTCCAATCTCTTTTTCAGAAATCTGGTGACCTGGATGAATGGAACTGGTCGAATCACTTAGAAGAGCCATTACTCCGTCGTTTCCAACTTTGGCAATTTTACCAAAGTCAGCCGGTGTAGTGCCTGATGGGTGAAAGTCAAACTTCCAATCACCTGTATGGACAACTCGGCCTTCAGGAGTATCAATAATTATTCCAACAGCGTCCGGAATCGAGTGGTTCAAATGCAGGAAAGAGATTCTGAATTTTCCTAACTGCAAAACATCACTAGCCTTGACCTGTTTAACATCAACAGAACGGCCCTGGAAGTCTTCTTGTTTTTTCTTGATCATCCCAGCAGCCATTGGCAAGGCATAGACCGGTGGGTTGCCAATTTCAGGAAGAACATGATGAACACCGCCAATATGGTCAAGATGTCCGTGAGTGATAATTACTCCACGGATATTACTTTCTTTTCCCTTAACATATTTCATGTTCGGAATGACATAGTCGATTCCGGGCATGTTTTCTTCAGGGAACTGAATACCCATGTCAATAAAAATAATGTCATTTTCATATTCAAGCATGGTACAGTTGCGACCAACTTCTTCGTTGCCACCAACAATGGCTATTCGTAGTTTACCCTTAGGGGCAAGCTTGCTAGGTTGCTGTTGCTTTTTTGCTTGCGGATCGCGTACAAGAGATTGTCCTGGTTTAGCATGAGGTATACGGCGAGCTGAGTGTCGCTTGTTTTTTTGCTTTGCTTTGGTTGGTTGTTTTGGAGATTTGGCTTCTGGCTGTGGTCTCGAAGGCTTGGTCTGTGGCTTGTGTGCAGACGGCCGTTTTCCTTTATATTTTGTTACCATAAGAGCTCTAAGATCTCAAAGTTTTGAGTTATGAGTTTTGAGTTATGAGTTTTCGAAATATGTTATTTCGAAAGAGGACAACGAAGGGTCTGTACCCATCTGAATGAGACAGAATCAAACCTTTCGTAGCCCCACGCCGTCCTCTCACCCTTCGCTCCTAAAGGAGCTTCAGGTGATCGGACTATGTGGAACATCCCCCATAGTCCCCCACTACCAAGTCATGCGTAGTAGTGGGGGACGACGGGGGATGGTGCGGACGGAGGGACTCGAACCCTCACAGAATTGCTTCCACTGGCTCCTGAAGCCAGCGCGTCTACCATTCCGCCACGTCCGCGTAAAATCAAAGCAAAAAGTAAATAGACGCAAAGTCTAAAAACCTTTCGGCCTTAGTCTTATTATCTTTAGTTTTTCCTTGAAGAAGTCTTATGAGATGGATACTATACCACTATCCGTCAGAACTGTCAACCTCTTCCTCCCCCTCTTCAACTTCCACTTCCGTTTTTATTGGGCCAAGGATAATCATCTCTTCAACCATTACCTCGGTTTTTGTTTCTGTCTCAGATTCAGGTTCTTCAATTATCATTTCTTCAGGCCGGTCAACTTTCCACTGTAACTTCATTTTGGTTTTTGTATACCATTCATTAATACGTGAAAAACGATCAGCCGGGCTGGTAATTCGTTCCATTTCAACGTTATTAATCTTTGATGCTACTGCATATCGATATGTTGGTTGGTATAAGAAAATGGCTGGCAGATCTTCGGCTAAATAGTCTTGAAATTGTATGTATTTAGCTTCGCGTTCTCCTGGATCGGAAATGCTTCGAGCTTCTTCAAGCAAGGTGTCGGCCTGGCGATTAACATAATTGGCCAGGTTCAAACCAGGATCGGTAGCTTGTGAAGAATGCCAAAAAGGGTATGGATCAGGATCAATTCCCAAAAGTTCTCCGGTTAGAAACATTTCATAATTTCGATCAGTCAGAACTTGGGTTGATAATTCAAAAGCACTGATAACTCTGATTTCCAAATTTACGCCAATGACCGCCCACTGTTCCTTGATCACTTCAGCTGTTCGAATAAAATCAGGCTGGTCAAGTACGGTCATGGTAAAGTTAATTTCTTGCAGATTACCTTCCTCATCTTCTTCTCGATGTTTGTTTATCAGTTCTTGAGCCGCTATAGGATCATAGCTTATTCGATCAATGGCTTGATGGAAGCCAAGCATGCCTGACAAAATCGGGGCATCAATTGGCGTTCCAAAGCCATTCAAAGCCTGACGCAATATCTCGCCTTTATCAATGGCCATAATTAAAGCCTGGCGAACCTCGTCTTCTTGTAGCAGTTCGTTTTTGTCTTGATTGAAAAAGACAGCCGTAACCTGAGGAATGCTTGGTCGCATTATTTCAACATAACGCAACTTTTCGACCTCAGTCGTTAAGTCAGCAGGTACGTAAGCTAGACCTTCGATATTCCGATTCTTCAGAGCATCAATCGCACTGTTGGCATCAGCATAGAATTTGAAATGTAAACGTTCCAGATAAGGAACCTGGGCATAGTAATCCAGGTTGTGAATCAGAGTATAGCTACCAATATTTCCGTTCTTGTCTTTGGTATATTTTTCAAATTTATAAGGACCGCTTCCCACCGGTGCCAAATTTAGATCAGTTAACATGGCTCGTTTAGCAGCCACCTGTTCCCATTGATGCGAAGGAATAATACCAACGGTTAAAGTTGAAAGAAATGGAGCAAACGGTTCAAGCAAAGTAAACTGAACAACCTTTTCACTAATCTCAGATACTTGTATCCCCTGAAAGCTTACCGCCAGGGGACTGTTATATTCCGGATTTTGGATACTTTGAATGGTAAAGACAACATCGCTGGCTCGAACCGGTTGACCATCATGCCAGAAAGCGTCTTCACGAATAGTTACCGTGTAGTCGGTGTAATCATCTGAAATTTCAAAAGAAGCAGCCAAGTCCGGTACTAAACCAAGAACCGGGTCATATTTGAACATACCGCTATAGACCAAGCGAACAAGATCTGAATCAACATCATTTGCACTGGAATACAGTGGATTAACAAATTGCGGTTCACCAACCAATCCTTCAGTATATTCACCGCCGGATGTCGGTGTTTCAACTCTGTGGGTTATTACAAACCAGCTGGTCAAGAAAATTAATGACAGAACAGCCAGGGCCAAACAAGCATAAATGGTTTTTCGTTCAGCTGTCCCCAAAATTCGTGGCAATTGTTGCCACTGTTTATGGCTTGGCCAAGCATGTTCTTTTCTTAAACTAAGAATATGGGCGGCGGTGAAATCAGTTTCTCGGCGTCCAAGTTTTGATTTTAGATTAGCGAATCCTTGACGGATTCGACTTAAGGGCTCATCAAGCTTCACAAGCTAGATTAAGACATTGACCAAGGCCACTCCAAAAAAGAGGACGGCAACAACAATTGTGGCCTGGAAGAGTTTTTTTTCAATACCGCGTTTGGCTAAATAGACGTTTCCGCCTCCACCAAAAATTCCGCCAACTCCGGCTCCTCGTGCCTGAAGCAGAATAAAGACTACCAGCAACACGGCTAGGATAATAAGCGTTATATCAAGTATAGAAGTAATCATATCATTTTATATTCAAGTCAAAGAGATTCTATTATAACTAGGCCATTCTGTCAATCCTTTTTACATGATATAATGAAAAAGGAAAAGAACCAAACCTATGGGACAAAAAAAGTGGTTGATATCAATTATCTTATTGGTTTTAATTATTGTCAGCGGAATTTTTGCTTGGCGAGTATTTTTTTTGTATGAGAAAATAATTAATGGCCAAGCTGATGACTTGGCTTATGATTTTTCTCAGGAAATGAGTATTAGTAAAGCCATCGCGGCAATGGAACCAAGCGATCAGCCAGCTACTGTGGTTTCTTCAGATGATCCTCGGCTTGGTGCAGAGGATCCGTTGTTGATTATTGTTGAGTTTGCTGATTTTCAATGTCCTTATTGTAAGCAGGTTAGTGATACGGTCCGTAAGTTGATTACGATTTATCAAGATCAGGTGCAACTGATTTATCGAGACTTTCCAGCCAGTGATATCCACCCTCAGGCTCAGCGAGCTGCTGAAGCGGCTGGCTGTGCACATGAGCAAGATATGTTTTGGCAATATCATGACAAGCTTTTTCAGAATCAAAACGACCTTAGCGAAAACGCTTTGAAAAGTTATGCCATACAGATTGGTTTGGAAATGGAATCATTTAATCTTTGTTTTGATTACGGATATTATCGCAGTGAGGTAAATGACGATTATGCGGACGGAGTTATGGCCGGTGTTCAAGGTACCCCAACTTTTTTCTTTAATGGCCATCGGGTAGCCGGGGCAATACCAGAATCAATTTTTGAAGCAATAATTATTGGCTTTTTAGGACAGCTGTGAGTAAGAAAATAAAAAAACAACCCGCCGTCGCTAAAGCTATGGCGGGCGTGAAAAGTAAAAAAATAAGCACGGTAGTTTATTTTCTTATTTTCTTTGTTTCTTATTTTCTTTTCTGCCCCTCTGCTCTGGCTGAAGAAGACACTTGCGATTGCTGGTGTGGTAAAGAAGGTGTGGGAGCCAGGTCAGTTCAAACACAATTAGCCAGTGCTTGCGATACCGCCTGTGAGGCTCAAGGCAGTGGTTTTGAAAAAATTATTTGTACAAATAACCTACGTGCCAAACCGCCAACGGATTTAACCTGTTGGACAGATAATGAGTGTTCTTTACAGAACGGACTTTGGGGCGGCTCTACAGAAATAGGTGAACCAACACCAAAACATTGTTATGGAGGAACACCAAAAGAAAATTATTGTTATCCAGATCCTGAGCCAATGCCTTTAGAAATTTTAATTGGTGCTCCTGGACAAGAGGTGGCACAGGTTAATGATTTAGCCGAATATGTTGCTGCTTGGTATCAATGGCTACTTTATGCCGGAGTGATTATTGCCGTTGTAATGATTATGATTGGTGGGGTGCAGTATATGGTCGGTAAAGGAATGGGTTCGATTGATTCGGCTAAGAAACGAATTCAAAGCGCAATTATCGGATTAGTGATTTTATTCGGAGCCTATGTAATTCTAGCAACAGTAAATCCACAGCTGGTTCTTTTGCAGATTCCAAAGTATCCAATGATCAAACAAGTTGTTTATGTTGATGATAGTGTTAAATGTGAAAAGCTGATTGAACTTGGGTATACTTTGGAGTATGAGAATAGGGTATACACAAAAAATTCTTTAGGAGGAGATATTGATTGCGGCAAACAGGCTGAAGTCTCTCTTGACCCAGGTGGTGATGAATCCGATATTGAAAATTGTTTTTGGTCTTATTGTGAAAACGGAAAAAGTTGTTTAATGCCCCAAAGCACTGAT
>JBDRNK010000095.1:0-7345 GCA_043811105.1 Candidatus Uhrbacteria bacterium | reverse complement strand
GGCTTTGGGTCGACATAAGTTGTCGTCGGATGGTACGCATGTGCTGTACGTATTTTTCGAAGCTGTTTATCATGGTGGTGATATCAAAATTTCAAACGAACATGAAGGACATGATTGGCTTGATCTGACTGGTGCGAATCTAGAAGACCTGTTCAAATCTGGAAATCTTGAAGGGATTAAGATGCATCTTGAAAAATAAGAGTTCTAACATCCTTCGCACTAACACTATGCCTGAAACTGAATATCACGGCCCTTCTCCAACCGAACTGAAATTGGAGACAATTATGAAAGAAGTTGAATCAGTCACTAATGAAGATATAGAATTTTTAGCTACTCAAATGAATTCTTTTGAATTCAAGCGAGCCATGAAGGGTATTGCCAAAACATATAAAGAAAAAACAGGTCAAGATCTTGAAGTTGAGTTGGTTTTTGATATCGAAGACCCCAATAACTACAAGCACTATCACGATAAAGTGTGGTTTTTGCGCCAATGCAAGACCTGGCGTGAAACTGACAAACATATCAAAAAAATAATTATCAGAGGCCCAGCCGGCACCAAGGATTTAGAAAGAAACGTTTTTAATAGTGGTGTAACGTTTGCGGAAGCCTGAGCTCTGTTTTTTGTTTGTGATATAATCTGAGGGTAGAAGATTTGAGATTCAATGAATATTTATGCCAATAAATCAAAGAGATAAAAAGTTGCTTAAAGATTTTTTGGACGTTCAGCGGCTGATGGCTGTTGCTACTCAAGGAAAAAATCTTTGGATCGCTAATGTTTATTACTTGGTAGACAATGACCTGAATCTATACTTTATTTCACCAGCCGACTCTGAGCACAGTCTTCAGATCAAGAATAATCAAAACGTGGCTTGCGCTATTGCCGATTCGAACCAACAGGCCGGTGATAAAAAAGTTGGGATTCAATTATCCGGAATGGCTTCGGAAGAATCAGGTTTGGCTACAGTCAAATGGATGTTTAAGATGTATAACAAATTGCACCCCAGTACAAAGGAAAAACTGAATTATAAAAATTGGCAAACAAAAGTAATGACCAGCCGAGTTTATAAAATCGTCCCGACAAAGATCAAGTTTTTTAATCAAGAGTTGTACGGGGAAGAAGAGGAAAAAGTTTTTATTATCTAGTCTAATCAAATCAATATGCCCCAACTACCACGCAGTACGGCTAAAGATGTTTTTTCTTATCTCTTGGCCATTGTCACACTTTATGTTGGTGTGATTAGTTTTATTGCCCTGTATTTCCAGTACATCAACATAAAGTTTCCGGATGTGCTGAGCTTTTATTATCCAATGGCTTTGGAAATCATTCGCCAGTCAATGGCTTCGTTGATTGTGGTTTGGCCGGTGTTTATTTTAATTTCCTGGATGATTTATCGCGATTTAATAAGTCAGCCAGGCAAGATTGATATTGCCATCCGCAAGTGGTTGTTGTATCTGACATTGTTTATTACCTCAATCACCATCATCGTTGATCTGATCACCTTAGTCAGATACTTTTTGGACGGGGAGATCACCACTCGATTTATTTTAAAAGTTCTAGTGATTTTAGTTGTCGCGGCTGCGGTTTTCGCTTATTACCTTTGGGAACTACGTCGTGATACTGCTGGCAAGACAAAGCTACCACGCAACGCTGCTATCGTTACCGCTGTGCTTGCCTTGGGCACGATCATTCTCGGTTTCGTTTTTGTTGGTTCGCCAGCCACTCAGCGTTTGGTGCGTCTGGATAGTCAACGAGTTGATAATTTGGCAGAGATTCAATATGAGATGATCAACTACTATTCGTTGAAACAGGAACTGCCAGAGGTTCTATCAGATTTGAATAATTCGATTTATGGTTTTGTTGTCCCAACTGATCCAGCAGATCAGAGTGAATATCAGTATAATATTATTTCTGATTTGGAGTTTGAACTTTGTGCCACTTTTGCCACGGAATCAAAAACCAGTCTTACTCGAAGCGAACCAATGTATTACGACCGATCAGCAACGGAAAACTGGTCTCATAGTCTCGGCTACACTTGCTTTACCCGAACCATTGATCCGGAATTATATCCCAAGCCAGTAGCCGGTGAGATTATCGGTCGCTAGCAAAAATATCAAATAAAAAATCCTTGAGTCACTATTCTGTTTTACCAGAACAGTGATTCAAGGATAAGTAAAAGTGTTACCTGGAAAGGTCGGGCTTGCGCAAGATTGCCGGAGCATCAATCGGCAAAGCCAGGTTAAGTTCTAACCCGATGTCGGTTAGGACTTCTTTGATTTCTTTCAGGCTTCTGTGAGAGACCTTTTGAGAAGCCACCAGTTCATCTTCGCTGAATTGGATCAGCTGTCCGATGTAGACGATCTTCAGGGACTTCAGGATGTTTGCGGTTCGCACTGACAGATCAATCTGGTCAACCTGTTCGCTCATGAACCGACCGATCAACTTTTCCGTCAGCAAGGGCATGTCTTCAGGGTCATCGAAGGTCATGTAAAGAAACAGACCCAGCGGACGCAGTTGTCGAATAACTGTTCCGCTGTAGATGTTCAGAAGATCCAACTGATTGTTGGTCAGCTGAACCAACTGTCTAACCGTTTCTACACCGACCTCTTGAAGTCGTTGTACCTCATCATTCGGCAGTCCGATTTCACTGACAGACAAAGTCAGCTTGCTGACCAACTCATCGTCGAGCTGATCGATTATCGGCGAACCAGTGAGCCATTGCATTCGCCGTTGATGTTGCTGATTGTCATAACTCCGCCTCTGTCGCCGAAGTTTGTCTTCCTGATTTTTTTTGGTTTCCCAAATTTCTTGTTCAGCCAGCATTTTGGTTTGTTCTACGAGCCAAGATGCAGGTACTTCTTCAGGAGCCTGCCAATCGCTGGGCACCAATGCCGCTGCCCAAAGACTGGATTTGACAGCCAACAATAGCTTACGCCGATCTTCAAGTTGTCCGGTTCCCCAAGCATTACCAGGGCTCCCTGGACCAACAGCCGGTTGCCGTAGGTACTCAAGGTACTGTGCCAGGTAATGAATATTCTGTTGGTGCAATTTCCGAGCCAAGGTTGCTGAGCGGGGAGGGATGTTCGCCAACTGACTGCGGTGCAGGGCAAAGCTTCGAGTTCGGCCAGGACTATATTCAGCAAAGCAGTCGATCACCGGTTGGTTCAGGGCAACCTGGAAAAGAGGGTCGCTCCAGTACGGGGGCTGCCAACCAATGCTCAGTGGATCAAGCTTTGTTGGAACATTCATACATCTGACCAGCTCCTTGAAGATCTTTTGACCACGCTCGCGCGACGGGCGAGAACGCCGGTCAAAAACAACGTAGTAAAGCTCGCCAAGAAATTTGATTCCTCGGCTTGCCAAGTAACGCTGGTCTTCAGTAGGAAGTGGTGTACTTTCGATCGGAAGCGACAAGACCTCGAGAAGCTTTTCGCCATCGAGTCTTTGTTCGCTTCTGAAAAAGATAGCACCGAGCCGTCGTTCTTTGAACGCTTGCAAAGCCTTGAGCAGGGTGTTTACCTCTGCTGGCGTGCGAGCGCTGTTATGGATCAGTTCTTCGGCCGTGTTGGTCAGGGCCCGAAAACGTTTGAGCGTCTTCAGCTTCTGACGATCAGTCATGCCGGTTTCAGCGGTCATGATTCACCTCATTGTTCTTGGTTGATGGAAGGTTCTGTTTAGACTGAAGCCAACGGTGTTCGCGAAGGCCTTACCGGTTAGATTACAGCAGACGGTTAGCGCGAAAGCTGATTAAATACCCGGTTCCATCACAAATGTGACAGCGTCTTATTTTTGCACATCTATTTATGGCTGTCAAGGACTTGGTCTGAAAGATCCATCGGGATCGGTGCAATTAAAATGACAGGCTTACGCCTGTCGGTCCCTCAAGTCTGTTGATCTGCTCACTTCTACCGGCTTCTTCGTCCGATGTTTCGACCGGCTGGACGGCCGTAGGGTTGGCGACGTTTATCGTTTGAAATATGTTTCGGCATTGCCGGCAAATTCGGTAATTTCGGCAAATCTTTCAGATCAAGCCGATCGTGAATCAGGTTTTCAATCGCACCAAGCTCTTCTTGCTGGTCGCGGGAGACAAAAGAAATAGCTATGCCTTTCTTTCCGGCACGTCCGGTTCGGCCAATGCGATGAATAAAATCTTCAATGTTATCCGGCAAATCATAGTTAATCACAAACTCAATATCAGAAACATCAATACCGCGAGAGGCAATATCAGTTGCGACTAGGATACGGAAGCGGTCGGTTTTGAATCCTTGAAGGGCTTCTCGTCGCTGGGCCTGAGATCGATCCGAATGCAGCTCGGCTGTGGCCAGGCCAGCCTTACGTAGCGTGTAAGCGATTTTATGTGCACCATGTTTTGTTCGACTGAAGACAAGTATCTTGCCGGCTGAGTCAGTCAGAAGTTTTACCAGTAAACGCAAACGGTCACTTTTTTCAACAACATAACCGACCTGTTTGACCAGATCAGCTGCAGTACCGGCCGGGGCGACTTCGATTCGTTCGGGATTGATCATGTACTTGCGGATGATTTTGGCAATTTTGTCTGGCATAGTAGCTGAGAACAAAAAAGTTTGGCGCTTGTCCGGCACGCTGATAAGCACTTTTTTAATCTGTGGTTCAAAGCCCATATCAAGCATTCGATCAGCCTCATCAAGCACCAGGTAACGGACATTACTAAGAGTCAAGTTTTTTTGTTCCAAATGGTCGATAAGCCGACCTGGAGTAGCAATAATTATATGTGGTCGGGCATGAAGGTCGTCAAGTTGACGGTTCATTGAAGCCCCACCGATTAAGACTGCGGTGCGCAACCCAAACTTGTTGCCATATTTACAAAACTCTTCTTCCACTTGCTCGGCAAGTTCACGAGTCGGCAAAAGCACCAAACCAAGACCGCCTTCACGCGATATTCGTTGAATTATCGGAATGGCAAAGGCCAAAGTTTTACCGGTTCCGGTTTGGGCAATTCCAATAACATCCCGACCTTGCATGGCCATCGGGATAGCTTGTAATTGAATTGGAGTCGGCTGATCGAAACGCTGTCTAGCGATCTGATCAAGCAGTTTTGGGGCGATACCAAGATTATCAAACGTTGGTTGCCCGGTTGTATTTTCTGTCATATAAACAATGATACGACCCGATCACCACGGGTCGTATCAGACAGATAGCACAGAGGTTCGAGTCTTGCTCCATAGTCGGAGCGATATCAAGATAGAATACTACACTAAAAGTAGTAATATGTCAAGCCAAGATATTCTAGGATTGACACGAATGTGATTTTCAGCTATACTTCGCCAATCATTGATTATATGGATTTTAGAAACATCGCCATTATTGCCCACGTTGATCACGGGAAAACAACTCTAGTAGACGCCATGCTCCAGCAGTCTGGTACTTTTGACGAACGCGATGAAATTGTTGATCGGGTTATGGACAGCAACGATCTTGAACGTGAGCGGGGAATTACCATCTATGCCAAGAATACCGCGATCAACCTGCTCGACACCAAGATCAACATTATTGACACACCAGGTCATGCTGACTTTGGTTCAGAGGTTGAACGGGTGTTGCGTATGGTTGATTCAGTGTTGTTATTGGTCGATGCTTTTGAAGGGCCAATGCCACAGACCAAATTCGTTTTGCGCAAGTCATTGGAGTTGGGTCTGAAACCGATTGTGGTGATCAACAAAATCGATAAGCCATCAGCTCGTCCTAAAGAAGTTCTTGATATGGTTTTTGATCTCTTTGTTGAACTTGGGGCAACTGAGGAGCAGTTGGATTTTCGTCACATTTACACTGACGCTCGGGGTGGGATTGCCATGAACCAGATCGGAGACAAGAGTATTACTTTGCAACCTTTGTTTGATTTGATTCTTGAAGTTGTGCCACAGGCCCACTCTGAAATCGACAAGCCAATGCGGATGCAGTCGGTTAATCTAGCCTATGATAATTTTATGGGTCGAATGGCTTTGGGACGAATTTATGAAGGCACGATCAAACAAGGAATGCGGGTTACGGTGATGAAATTGGATGGATCAACAGACACTCACAAAATTACAAAACTATTAACAACCAAGGGTTTGAACAATACAGAAGTCGCTGAGGCCTATGCCGGCGATGTTGTTCTGGTGGCTGGTATTCCGAACATCAACGTTGGTGAAACGATTGCTGAATTGGCTGATGCCGAGCGATTGCCGGCAATTGATATTGATCCACCAACTTTGACCATGAATTTTTTGGTGAACAATTCACCGTTTGCCGGACGTGAGGGTCAGTTTTTAACATCACGACAAATTCGCGAGCGTTTGCAACGGGAGTTGGAAACCAATGCCGGATTGGAGGTTGTCTTTCCGGAAAACAGTGACACTTTTCAAGTCAGTGGTCGCGGGGAAATGCATTTGTCTGTACTGAT
Organism: Candidatus Uhrbacteria bacterium; assembly: GCA_043811105.1. GTDB lineage: Bacteria > Patescibacteriota > Patescibacteriia > UBA9934 > CAZDDW01 > CAZDDW01. Next base: position 926 of record JBDRNK010000095.1, on the reverse strand, counting down.
TGAGAATATGCGTCGTCAAGGATACGAGTTGCAGGTTTCACAGCCACAAGCGATTATTCGTGAAATTGATGGGGAAATGCAGGAACCTTATGAGTCAGCCATGATTGATGTGCCGGATGCTTTTGCCGGAACAGTGATTGAGCAGTTGGAACGACGTAAAGGTGAGATGCAGAATATGTCCAGCAAACTTGGTTCAACTCGTTTAGAATATATAATCCCGACTCGCGGGCTTTTGGGTTATCGGACAAAATTTACCATGGCTACAAAAGGTGAAGGAACGCTTTCCAGCGTATTCTCACATTACGGACCGCATAAGGGAAAGATTGAACGACGTACTACCGGATCTTTGATTTCAGGCGAAACCGGAAAGACTTTAGCTTTTTCTCTGAATAACTTGCAGCAACGTGGCGTGTTGTTTATTGGTCCGACAGAAAATGTTTATGAAGGACAGGTGATTGGGATGAGCAACAAAAATACCATGACCGTTAATCCGATCAAGGGAAAGCATTTGACTAATATGCGTTCTAGTGGCGCTGATGATGCGATTAATTTAGTTCCGCCTTTGGAAATGACTCTTGAGCGCGCATTAGAGTATATCGAAGAAGACGAGTACGTCGAAGCCACGCCAAAGAGTATTCGTATTCGAAAAAAGTGGCTAACGGAAATCGAACGGAAGAGGAATGGAGTGAAGAAGTAGAAATGGAAGTAGAAGGGAATGACAGACTTTAGTCTGTCATTTTGTTTTAGCGGTTTTTGTTTTCCTGATCTTGTGATAGGATTTGAGGGTATGAAAAATAAGAAAGTAATTCAAATTTACGATCAAATAGCTGAAGAATATTCACGAAGATATGATCCGATTGAATCAGAAGAGGACTTAGTGTTTCTTAATAATTTTTTAGTACACCTGAAATCTGGCTCGCGGATTG
>JBDRNK010000094.1:0-2197 GCA_043811105.1 Candidatus Uhrbacteria bacterium | reverse complement strand
GCAATCGTTAGTGGGCCGACCAAGTTGTCGGCAACGGATATTGTTGTACCGGATATTCGAGCAGGGCTGGCTTTGGTCTTGGCTGCATTAGTTGCAGAGGGAACATCGACCTTGACTGGGATCGAACATTTGGATCGCGGGTATGAAAGATTGGAAGAAAAATTATCAGGGATTGGGGCGGATATTGTTCGCCAGTTTTCCCAGGGACTTTAGTCCCGTTTGATAAACAGGAGATATTACTAAAGGCTCGGGATATTTCTCCAATATCTCTTTTCGAATCCAATCAAAAAATCACGACGTCATATCGTGATTTTTATATTTTCTTATTTCTTTTTTGTTTTCTTACTTCGCAAGCCGACCCTTGGCTCGGCTCCTAGTTTCAATTCAAAACCATCTTTACTAGAAGAGCGGATGCACTTTGTGCAAACTTTGGCTTTTTTGCCATCAACAGTTTTGTTTTGTAGATTTACTTTTTGGGTTCGCTTGGTGGCGACCAAAGATTTAGATCGATTTTGAGCAGATAAGGCTCCACGTCCACAAGCATCACAGAATTTTGACATAAAATAACTAGATCATAAAAACATTAAATCAAGCTGGATACTACCATGGTCGACTTATTTTGGCAAGATGAAAAAACCGCCAACCAGATATGATTAGCGGTGATAGGTCTTTTAGCTAAGCCCTCTTAGGTGGGCGTCAATTTCAGAGCGTCTTCTTTCTTCACGTTGATTCAGTTTATCAAGCAACTCACTTTTCATTCCGAGATGCAGGTAAAGGCCGACTTGGGCGCTATAATCCATTAGGGTCTGCTTGAGTTCTTTCAGGGAAGTTTTGCCGAAGTTTTTTGTCTTGAGCATCTCGTTTTCATCAAGAACCAGTACCTCAAACAAATACCATACGTCAAGATTGTACAAGCAATTTGATAGGCGAGTAGACAGTTTGAATGTCTGGTCGACTGGCACACAAATTGCCTCCATGAAATTTTGTTGTATTCTAGCCCGTGCCTCTTTGGCCATTGGCATTTCTGGATCAACCGGGACCGCAGATACCAACTGATCGATAAGTAGTTGATTCTCAACCAAGCGTTGGCGGAGATTATCTACTTCCTCTTTAAGATTAATCAGTTGACCTATATCCGGTGCTTCAACAAGTATGCTCAATTTGTCTAACTGTGAAGGATGTTGAAGTTGAGTGAGTGCTTTCATCTTGATTTGTTGCACTCGACTTCCGGTTATACAGAGCGATTGACCGATCTGTTTAAATGTACTCGGAGTACATTGAAGTCCGTAATATTTTTCAATAACGACGCGCTCTCTTTCTTGTAGGTTTTTCAGAATTTCGTCAACGCGTATTGATAGGTCATCTGGTGGTGTTGACACCGGTTTTTTTTCAAGCTCTGTCATTTCTGATGAAAACTCGAGAACATCCACAACAAGTTCAGACTGACTTGTTGGAACCGGTCGTTCCCCAGAGGCCAGTGAATTGAGATATTTGTGTATAAGACCCATTGCTTTTTCATCCGGCAATTTAGGGCTTGCCACAAGAACAGGCATTTCAAGCACATCAGAAAGAAGACGTAAGTACGACTCTGGGACATTGTGCAAGCATGACCGGTTGATGAAGTTATGGGCACTAAGAAACCCTTGTACGTAATTGCAGAGATTGCAAAGAAAGTTAGCACCAAGCCAGGAGTTCAAGATTTTAAACAGCTTATCTTGTTCACCATAGTTTTTATCAAACGATTCCGCAGTAGTCAGTTGTGCGTATTTTTTCAAGATGGCTGAAAAGCGTTCTTTCTTCTTTGTTGGCCGTGATTGAAAAGCAACCTTGCCACTAAGAGATTGAACATCATGTCTGATTGTTAGTTGACACCAACCAAGTAAGGATCCAATTTCAGAATGAGTGAAGCCAAGTGCGAACAAATCTGTTACTAAAGGCAATCTTGCCTTTTTGTTTTTCAAATAATCTCGATTTCTCTTTCTGGCTATCAAATAATCTCGATTACCCATGATTCCTCCAGAGATGTAAATTGTTGAAAGTCCGAGAAGCCAAGTTATCATGTGGTTATTCCGGTGTCAAATGGTTGAGTCGACGAAAATAAGTAGATCGTGTATGATATAGGCATGTTTTTAAGTTTAATTTGGAACAATGCACCCGTAGCTTTAGCCTGGATTCTAGCCATCCTGGTAGCTTTGAC
>JBDRNK010000093.1:0-4448 GCA_043811105.1 Candidatus Uhrbacteria bacterium | reverse complement strand
CGATCAGCCTCCTCTCGACATCGCTTGGCCCACTTAATCGACCGTTCCATGGCTGATTCGTAAACATCACGATCTGAATCACCAGGGGCAACTTCGTCGAGCTGCATGGCAATGTCAGAGCCAATAGCTTGCATTTGCATTTGAATCGAAAGCTCTGGTGTTAATTCGATCTTTGAACCATCAAGATGCGACCGAAACACTACGGACTGATCAGATACCTTCACTTGAGACTTGTCACTTGAAACCTGAGACTTCCCTGCAAGGGAAAAGACTTGATAACCGCCACTGTCAGTTAAGATCGGGCCGTTCCATCCCATCAGATCGTGTAAACCACCCAACTTCTGCATCGCTTCAAATCCAGGTCGTAACAATAAGTGATATGTGTTCGATAATAAAATCTGTGCCCCAAGATCTGACATATCAGAAGAACTCAAGGTCTTAACAGCACCCTTAGTGGCAATCGGCATGAAAAAAGGTGTCTGAATATTGCCATGAGCAGTCTCAAGCACACCACACCGCGCCTTATCGTTGATTTTTTCAAGCTTAAACATATAACAACATATCCATCATATCACACTTATCCACAGTTGGGGTCAGGCACCCGGGGTCTGACCCCGGCTTAGCCGGTTGGGGATAAATAGAGAAACTACGCCGTAAAATGACGGCGCAGTTCTATTCACTTCTTATTGTCCACCCAGGAGCTAGGAAAGGTTATAAAAACCCAGCTCTTGGTGAAGTTATTGGTTAAGGGCCACAGTTGGCCGACTAGAACTGACGTACTCAACTTTTTCTACAGGCTTCATATTGAGCATCTGAACTTTGGTATCGATAGCGGCCATAGAACGATTCTTTGCCGTTTCGATCTCCAGCCTTTGATTGGTAATTCCTAGTTGCTCAATGCGAGTCTCTAGATCCCGAATCTGATATCCTTTGGTTGTCGAGCGATTAACCTGAATGATATACATAAAGCCGACAACTAGAACCAAGGTCAGAATGGCCAGATTAATTAAAGCTAAATGCTGGTTCAAGCTGGCTATACATGTTTTCGATCTGGAAAGTCTGAGCATAATTTAAGGCGTTCAGCAACGCGCAACTTTGCACTACGACAGCGAGGATTTTTCCTTATTTCCTCTTGTGTTGCAGTGACCGGTCTTTTGGTTATTATCTTAATCTTAGTTTTATCGAATTGTTTAAACAATTGTTTAACAATTCGATCTTCTAACGAGTGGAACGATATGACCGCAAGGCGACCGCCTGGTTTCAGTGCGCCTAGCGCTTTGGGCAAAGCCTGCTCAAGTACCGCGAGCTCATCATTAACAGCAATTCTGAGGGCCTGAAATACTCTGGTTGCCGGATGGATTTTGCCTCTCTTTGTGGGGATCGCTTTTTTAATAAGATTTGCAAAATCTATGGTAGTTTGGATTGGTTCATGTCGGCGAGCTGCTACAATAGCTGCGGCAATCTTGCGGGCATGTCGTTCCTCTCCTAATTTTCGAAAGATCTCGGCCAATTCATCTATTGACCAGTTATTTATAATATCAGCTGCAGTCTGACCTTGAGACTGATCATATCTCATGTCTAAAGGTCCTTCAGACTGGAAAGAAAACCCTCGGCTACTGTCTTGAATGTGGACGGAGCTAAAGCCAAGGTCGAGTAGGATAGCATCAGCCGGATAATATCCGCAATCATATGCAATTTGTTTTAAGTTTAGAAAAGAGTCGTGCACTAAAGTAGTTTGTTTAGCATAAGCAACTAAATTCTGTTTAGCACGATTTAAATTATCCCGGTCTCGATCGATCCCGAGTAATTTGCCATTAGGTTTAATGCGCTCCAACATGGCTTGCGCATGTCCACCTAACCCCACAGTTCCGTCAATGACGGTATCTCCTGGCTGTAAAGCCAGCAGTTCGACCACCTCCTCCAGCAGAACCGGAATGTGATCTTTGCTCATAAACCAAGTTCACCGAGTTGTTCAGCAATTTCACTAACGTCTTTTTCAGTGGCACCTTTGTACTTTTCCCAAAGGTCAGAGTTCCAAATTTCCAATCGGTTATAAAGCCCGGCAACGGTTGCGTTCTTTTGCAACCCAGCGTAATTTCTTAAATACTCTGGAAGGACTATACGTCCTTGTTTATCAAGTTTTACATCCATGGCACCGGCTAACATCAGGCGAGAAAAGGCTCGAGTATTTGCCTTCCCCAGGGGCAAATCAGCTAACTTAGTGGCTAACTTGTCCCACTCCTCCTTGGAGAAGAGAAACAAAGAGTAATCCAACCCGCGGGTAACCACAGCACCTTTTGTTAAATCTTTGCGGAACTTGGCCGGGATAGCCATGCGTCCCTTGTCATCAATTGTGTGTGAGTATTCACCAATAAACATAGGAGGTTGAATTAAAACAAGTGGGCCACAAGATTAATTCTAATCTTAGTCCCCACTTTTCACCACTCTTCTCCTCTCATCTACTATTTTACCCCACCGATCAACACCCGTCAACTCTTTCTCACCACAAAAAAAATGGCTTATTTAAGCCATTGGTTTATTATTTATACACATTCTGTGGATAAATGTATTGGGGGTCATGTATTGGGGGTCAGGTCTTGATATTTGATTTTTTATTTTTATATGTACCACTTGCAATTTTACTAACTGTGGAATGATCTAATTGTATAATTTTTCCAATTTCAGTATTCAAATAACCACAACGTTTTTTTGCAAATACAATCATACGATCTCGTTCTTCAGAATCCTTAATTTCGCCAAATAAATCCTCAAGCGAGGGTCGACCAACAATCCGCTCCGAACGCGGAATTTCCTTAATCAATTCTGTTTCACGTGTTGTCAACCCCTGTAAATAACTAAAAAACTGTGGACTTCCCAAAACCACCCCCTCCTTCACTTCAATAAATGGCGAATCTTCGCCAATGCCCCGTTCAACAAATTCACGATATTGTTCCTGTGCTTCTCTCTTATTCGAACTAAAGAAACCTAAAATCCAATTCACACAAAGCCATTCAGGGCACTCTTCAGTACCCACTGTTGCTGTATAACTACTCCAGCACCATTCATTGGGGTGATTTACCAAACCAGCCCGCACCGCATTGACTACAGTATACCGCGCCACCTCAAGCAAGTAGGTTTCTTTTTCTATTACAAAAGCCTTGTACCGGCCTTGAAATAAATGACCAACTCGTTCATGTTTCTTATTAAATTTTTGAGAATAATTTCCATTCAAGTCACGCATACCCTGAGACAAGTTGCCATCAGGAGTTTCAACCAGAAGGTGATAGTGGTTACCCATTAAACAATAGGCGTGGCAAAGCCAATTGTGGGTACCTATCACATCTGAAAGAGTATCCAAAAAGGAAACACGGTCGTTCTCGTCTAAATAAATGGGTTGTTTTGTATTACCACGAGAAGTGATGTGATACAAAGCACCCGGATATTCAATTCTTAATGGTCGTGCCATATGCTTAAATTATAGCATAAATCAAATATCAAGACCTGACCCCCAACTACCAATTATCCACAACAAATAATCTGCTGTTCCTGTATAATATTATATAGGGTCTGACAGATGAACTGTCCGGCAATATTTGGAGCCAATCGTGCGTAAACCAAATGATCGCCAAAGTTCAAGTTCGGTTGTTGCCTGCGATGGAAACGTCAAATCGTTTGGGTATTGGGGTTGCTCAATCTCAAACGAGGTGGTCGAGGTCCTAACTGCACCGCGACGTTTTAATCCATCGTTAGTGCCCAACAAGCCCGGCACAGTAGTTCGTGTTGATTTCCGTGAATTGTCAGCACGGAAATCCAAGTCTCATCGCAGCTCCCTCCAGCTGCCGAACACTGTGCGCCAAGCCGCTTGAGTGACTGACCCGTAAGAATCGTCTTTGAGACAGACTTTTCTAGGAGTGCTTTTAAGCACTCTCCTGCCCCGCTTAAGCGAACACCCAATTCGCTTAAGCGGATTTTTATTTATAACTATTCAAAACCGCTTTAACCACAGCTGCTGGCACCTGAATTCTCCAGGCATCATCTTTGGCTTTGATCTTTTTTCGAATGTCTGTCCCGGAAATACCAGGCACAGGCACAATATCTTTCACTTCAATCCCTTTGGCAACAAAACACTTTTTAGTGTGCTCGTCCCCTGTCCATACAACTGAAATATCACCACAAGCCTGACAAACCGCGTCTGTCCAAGCCACATCATCTTTCATGTCTTCAACCTCACGGAAAATAACATCATAACGTGGAATCATATCTTCATCCTGCAAAGCCTGTTGAATCATTTCTTTGCGCTCGGCAACGCTGTATGGATTTTCATCAGTGCCGGATTTTTGAGTACTGCCAATTACAACAATCACTTGATTGCACACCTTGGCCATGCCTTTGATTACCATTAAGTGACCGTTATGAAATGGTTGAAAACGGCCAGGAAAAACGCATGA
>JBDRNK010000092.1:0-2063 GCA_043811105.1 Candidatus Uhrbacteria bacterium | reverse complement strand
TTTTGCAACAATTCGTAAATCTCTGTAAGTTTCTCTTTATTAGATAGTAGCAAAAACTGCTTTTCGGACTAATTCCGTAAGAGAATCCCTATTCCTCTTTCCTTTTTCCATATTTTATTTTGTCATTTGCAGCATAACGCATTGAATGTTAATAACTTATGGGCTTTTGTGCATAAGTCCAATCAAATAAAATTGCATAAGACCCTGATATTCATATAATTAGCAGAATTAATCAAAAAAATATGCTACTATGAATACCAAGGTCAAACACAAAATTAGAAAAAAAAAAGGAAAGAGAAAATCTGCCAAGTACTACAAGCAACTGGAACGGCAGCACAAAAACAACAAAACGAAGCGTGAACTGCTTTCGATGGCTTATGAGCTTGTGAAAATTATCAAGCACCATTTTCCAAATCTACAGGAAAAATTGGAGGCAGTAAAGGATACACGTAAATGCAAACATTACCGGATTGAGGAAATTGTCTTTGCAGGAATCGCTTTGTTTCTATTTAAGAGTGGTTCAAGAAATGCAATGGACAACCTTAACCTCGGTAGTTCGTTCAAATCAAACTATCAAAAGGCATTTGGTCACCGGTTGCCAAAAATGGACTCCGTAGCAAATGTTTTTAAGGAGATGCCTTCGCAAGAACTTGAGCGACTCAAACAAAGCCTTGTCAAAGAGCTTGTCGAGCGAAAAGTTCTTGACAAGTACCGGTTCGAAGGAATGATGGTCGTCGCAATTGACGGAACAGGGATAATGTCATTTAAAGATAGGCATTGTGAACACTGCCTGGTGAAGACCAGTAAAAATGAGAAGAAAACATATTTTCATAATGTGCTGGAAGCTAAAATCGTCACCGAAAACGGCTTCAGCATTTCATTATGCACTGAGTGGATCGAAAACCCGGACAATGAATATAAAAAGCAGGACTGCGAAAGAAAGGCGTTTACGCGTCTTGCGGAAAAACTAAAAGCTGCGTATCCGCGCCTGAAAATTTGTCTTTGTGCTGATGGACTTTACCCGTACTGCACATTTTTCGACAAATGCAGGGAATATGGATGGAAATATATTGTTACCTTCAAAGACGGCAATCTCAAAAGGCTTTGGAAAAAAATAATTGAAGCGGATTGGCAAAGCGATGAAAAGCAATTCCATGAAGGACGGTACTTCTTCCTGCAACAAATAAACTGGGTCAACCTAATCCCATTCAATGGTCACAAACATAATTGGATAGAATTGACTGAAGAAAAAATCACGAAGTATGACGAATATGAAATGGACAAGTTTGTTTATATCACAAACATTGAAATTACCAAAGAAAATGCATACTTACTATGTAAGACTGGCCGGTTGAGGTGGAAAATTGAAAAGCAGGGATTTGACCAACAGAAAAATCATGGCTACAATATTTGTCATAAGTATTGCCGGAAATCGTATACCGGCTTAAAGAACTTTTATCAGTGCTGCCAAATAGCCCATATGATGAACCAGTTGCTGGAATTGACAAAGGCCTTCAACGAAAAGCTTAAAAATAAAATTACCATAACCTTTATTTGGTTTTGTATGAAAGCATTTATGGCTTTTGGTCTGATTGACGATGCAACAGTTAGGGCTATCAAAAATCACCGATATCAGATACAATATGTAGAATAAATATTTTTTGGAGATGTCCTGCTCCCTGAAATCAGGAAAAAACCAGTTTAAAAAGAAAGGAGGTAGCCTATAAGAATTTACATATCCATATCCTGATGGACGTTAAACCCCAATCAGGAGAGGTATACGAATATTTCAACTAAGGTAAAAAAAGAAAATTTGATTTATAGTTCTACGAATTGTTGGTAACCCCAGACAGCGTACGGATTTTTGTTGAAGATGATCCGGCTACAAAAGCAACAGGTAGTAAAGGCGGTTTTGCAGTTGGTGGTTTCAGCCTTTCGAAAGGAGTAACAAACGAATATTTGCGGGTAACACCTGATAGCGTTAGAGTATACATTGAAGACACAACCGGTTTAAAAGCATCCGGTAACCGGGGAGGATTTGCTGTTGGAGGTTTTAGCTTGAG
>JBDRNK010000091.1:0-5937 GCA_043811105.1 Candidatus Uhrbacteria bacterium | reverse complement strand
AGTCGTTTTTCGCAAGTGGTTGAAGAAGTTACGACCAAGCTCGACAAATATGAATTTTCTCAAGCTGGTGAGTTGCTCCGCGACTTTACCTGGAATGAATTTGCTGATTGGTACTTAGAGATCGCTAAGATTCAGCGTAAGGATAAGACTCTAATTCAGGACACGGACAAGATTCTATTATATATCCTTGAAAATCTGTTAGTTCTTTGGCATCCGTTCATGCCGTTTGTGACCGAAGAGATTTGGAAGATGTTTGGTTCGGATGAATTTATAATGATGCATCAGTGGCCGAGGGCTCGTAATGATTATGACCGGGAAGCTGAGAAACAGTTTGTGCTTTTACAAGATATTGTTTCAGCGATTCGAAATCTTAGAGCCGAATATCGAGTTGAACCTGGACAAAAAATTCCAGTATATCTAGTCAGTAAAAAAGATCAGGAGTTTTTAGAAAGTCAGGTTGAGATTATTCGTACTTTAGCCAGAGTTTCACCGATTAAGATCGAGAGCGATCTGGCAAAACCTGATGGAGCAGTTTCATCTGTAGCTGGTTCAGTACAGATTTACTTACCACTGGCTGATATAATAGATGTAGACAAAGAGAAGGTTCGTTTGCATAAAGAGCTTGAAGGAGCGGAACAATATTTGGCTAGTTTGGAAAAACGTTTAGCCAATAATGATTTTATTGCTAAAGCACCAGAGAAAATGGTTAATGATTTAAAACAAAAGAAATCTGAAACCGAAGAAAAAGTTAACCGTATTAAAAAACAATTAGCCAATTTATAATGTGGAAGAAGTCATACAAAGATGTTCATACTAAAAAATAGTATATGAAAGTTTCAATTGACAAAGATAAAATTGAAGAAATATTAACCAGGGGGGTTGAGGCGATTTATCCTGATCGCAAATTTTTAGAAAAGCGTTTGAACTCCGGGGAGCAGCTAACTTTGTATACCGGATACGATCCAACTGCACCGACTCTACACATTGGTCATGGAATTACCATGTTGAAGTTGCGTCAGTTTCAAGAGTTAGGGCACAAAATAATTTTTTTGATCGGTGATTTCACCGGGATGATCGGTGATCCAACGGATAAGACCGCTGCTCGTCAGAAGCTAACTCGTGAGCAAGTATTGGAAAATGCCCAAGGCTATCAAAAGCAAGCTGAAGCCATCCTTGATTTTACCGGTCAAAATCCAGTTGAACTTCGATATAACAGTGAATGGTCGGATAAGATGACCTTGAAAGAAATTATTGAGCTGGCCTCGCATTTTACTGTTCAAAGAATGTTTGAACGTGACATGTTCCAGGAACGAATAAAAGACGAGAAGCCGATTTATTTGCACGAGTTTCTTTATCCGCTTTTGCAAGGATATGATTGTGTGGCCATGGATGTTGATGGTGAGGTTGGTGGCAATGACCAGACTTTTAATATGTTGACCGGGCGAACTTTAATGAAGGTCTTAAAGGATAAGGAAAAATTTGTTTTGACTTCTCGGTTGTTGGTTGATACTTCTGGAAAGAAAATGGGAAAGAGTGAAGGAAACATGGTGGCTTTATCTGACTCTCCGGAAGACATGTTTGGCAAAGTAATGAGTTGGACCGATGGAATGATTATTCCGGCTTTTGAGTCTTGTACAACAATATCAATGTCTGAGATTGGGCAGATGGATAAGGACATGAAAAACGGAACCAACCCGCGTGATTTGAAAATACGGCTGGCTTTTGAGATCACTAAGGTTTTTCTCGGAGAAGTAGCTGCCAAAAAAGGACAAGATCATTTTGCTCAGGTGATTCAAAGCAAAGACAAACCTGAAGATATGCCGGAACTAAAACCAAAAGACTTTGATATCTTGTCTGTGCTTGTTGAAGCCGGTTTTTGTCAAAGTAAGGGGCAGGCTCGTCGTGATCTTGATGGCGGTGGCGTTCGTCTTAATGATAAAAAAGTGGAATCTTATGATACCGAAGTCAGTTCCGGTGATGTGATTCAAAAAGGCAAAAGACACTTTGTTCGTATTAAATAGTTATGTACGTAATTCAGGAAGCCAAGACTCAAATTTTAACCATGCTCAAAGCTGCTTTGGGTCAAGGTTATGTTCCAACGATTGATGATTTGGAAAGCCCACCAAATTTTGAAATGGGAGATTTGGCTTTTCCCTGTTTTGAATTAGCCAAAGGCCAGAAGCAGAATCCGGTTGATTTGGCTAAGAAACTGGCAAAGAAAATTAAACCTAACGGTCTAATCGGTAAAGTACAGGCCACCGGTCCGTATGTAAATTTTTTCTTTGACTTGAATAAATTCGCTCAAACCTTGCTCAAAGAGGTGGCTGTTGCCGGGGACAAATTTGGTGCCTCAACCCAAGGCCAAGGCACCCGAATTCTGGTGGAATATGCTGCGCCGAACACTTTAAAAGAAATTCACGTCGGCCACTTGCGCAACTTTGTGCTTGGCAATGCTTTGATTAATATTTTTCGTACTTCTGGTTACGATGTTGTTGCTGCCTCATATATTAACGATCTGGGAAATCATATTGCTCAAACTTTGTGGGCAATTGATAAACTCCATAAAGACGAGGAACCAGAGCCAGAGGATCGCGATCGTTTCTTAAGCCAGGCCTACATTGAAGCTGTTAAAGCCAGTGAAAAAAATAAAAAAATAAAAAAAGAAATAAGTAATGTCTATCTAGCACTTGAAAGTGGAGATAAACAATGGCAACCGCTTTGGAAAAAAACTCGTAAATGGTCTTTGGATTATATTTTCGGAATTTTTAAAGAACTCGGTCTGACTAAGGATATTCAATATTACGAAAGCGAATTAACCAAGCGTGCTCATCAGATTGTTGAAAAGTTGATCAAGGATGGAATTGCTCGAGAGAGTCAAGGGGCAATTATTGTTGATTTAGAAGGGCAGGGCTTGGGAGTGAATTTGTTAAAACGAACTGATGGTACATTACTATACAATGCTAAAGACCTGGCTTTGGCTGAACGTAAAGAAGATGATTACCAACCTGACCGTTCGATCTATGTGATCGATGCTCGTCAGTCATTGGCCATGCAACAGTTGTTTGCCAGTTTGAGGTTAATGGGTTTTGAAAAGAATCTATCTCATTTATCATATGAGTTTGTTACTTTGAAGAGTGGAGCCATGGCTTCGCGAAAAGGAAATATTATTCGTTATGAAGAGTTTCGTGACAAAATGATTGATCTGGCTCGTCAGGAAACTAAGTCACGACATGAAGATTGGGAAGATAAGCAATTAGATAAGGTGGCCAGCAAGATCGCCTATGCGGCCATGAAGTTTCCTATGCTTCGTCAGGATCTAGATAAGATAATTATCTTTGACATCAAAGAAGCTTTGAGCTTTGAGGGATTTTCCGGACCGTATATTTTGTACACGATCACCAGGGCTAAGAGTATTTTGAAAAAAACCAAAATTAAACCAAAGGTTGTTGGTGAATCATTTTCTGAACCGATCGAGCGCCAGCTATTTTCTAAGCTGGCTGAATATCCGGAGGTTATTCTTGGTATAGCTTCAACAAATCACATCTCAGCTCTGCCACAATATTTGTTTGATCTGGCTCAGCTATTTTCTAGTTACTACGAAGCAGTGCCGGTACTTCAGGCCAAGTCAAATCAAGTCGTTGCCTCTCGTTTAGCCACAGTCGACGCAGTTCGTCAGGTGTTGGAAAACGGAATGCACTTGCTTGGAATCGAGACACTAGATGAAATGTAAAATAATTTTGAATCACGGAGTTGATGACTCCGTCTTTTTGTACACAATTCTTATTCAACTGATTTTGACGTTAGAACCAGACGTGGTAAAATTGTGGCGATAAAATTGATATGCTTAAGAAATCTAAAAAACATATGGGACAAAGCGAACAACAGACTATCATTGCCCAAGGGGTAAAGGTAGAAGGAGATTTTAACAGTCAGGGATCAGTTCTGATCGAGGGTGAGGTCGTCGGATCAGTTAGAACCGCCGAGCATTTACAGGTTGGAGAAACAGCCAAGATTCATGCCAGTGTGTCTGCTGTTGACGCAATTGTTGCCGGTGAAATTAAAGGCAACATTAAAGTTGAAGGTCGGCTAGAACTAACGGAAAGTTCAAGAGTTAGTGGTGATATTAGAGCTCAGGTTCTTACCGTGGCTGCCGGAGCTGAGATCAATGGGAAAATTAGTATGGGAGAAGAAGGTAAGAGTGGAAAGAAAAAAGCGGTCAAGAGAGAAGAAGAGATGGGCAATGAGACCGAGATTGAGAAATAGTCGGATTGACAATCACACTCTAAGTACAACAATCTCTGCCGTCAGATAACAATCTCTGTTCTGGACTAACTATTATATTCCAATGTATTACTACATCTACGACGATTTCGTGCAGGATAAAAAGCATGAGAAAGAGCTTTTAAAAATCGAGAATCGGCTCGCTGATCTTGGAATTACTGGAAAAGTTGCTCGGCTGGCTTTGTTCAAACGAGCTGATGAATTGATTCTTGATGAAGTTAAGCATGGAGTGAAAACAGTTGTTATTGTCGGAAACGACCAGACTCTTTGTAAGGTTTTGAGTGCCGTGGTTGAATCGGGAGTAGTCTTTGGAATTATTCCATTGGGAAAATCGAATAATATTGCAAAGATGATGGGGGTTCCTGAGGGTGCTGATGCTTGCAATGTAATTTCTAAACGTTTAATCGAAAAGATTGATGTTGGCAAGTGTAATGGTTATCGTTTTATCACCGGAATTCCATTTCCTAAATTAAAAGCAGAAATGGTTATTGATCAATCATATATTTTGACTCCGGTTTCAGGTGGAAATGTTGTTGTTCGCAATTTGGGAGTCGGCGAGGTAATAACTAACAAGCAAGTTGCTGATCCAAAAGATGGTCAGCTTGAAGTATTGGTTGACGTGGCTGGTCGCTGGGGTAAAAAAGGTGGGCAAAGCAAAGTTATTTTTAAACGCTTGGCTTTTGAAACCAAGGATCCCATAACTGTGTCTTTTGACGGCCACCAGATCCGAAACAATAAATTTAAAATACTTTTAGATCGGAAAAAATTAAAAGTGATTGTTGGTAAAGATCGGATGTTTTAACAAAAAATACGGTTTGAACCGTATTTTTTGGTTTGCCAGCCAGCGCATTGTCCCACGTCGCCCTCACTATGTTCGGGCTATGTGGAACATCCCCCATAGTCCCCCACTACCAAGTTTTGCGTAGTAGTGGGGGACGACGGGGGATGGTGCGATCGGAGGGACTCGAACCCTCACAGGCTTGCGCCCACTAGCCCCTCAAGCTAGCGTGTCTACCATTCCACCACGACCGCATATTGGGAACGACACCCGTAAGGGTGTCATATTCGTTTTGAAGAATACAGCAAAAGAAAAACCGGGTCAAGATCATGGCTTGCCCCGGTCAGTTGTGGTCTGGTATTGAGAAATAATTAGACCACTTTCTTATTAAAATTTCGTTTAACAACGAAGTAATAAATAAGTGCACCAATAATTCCAGTAAATACCATTAGAATTATCCACATCGCCTTATTTTCGATGTCATGTTGAGCAGCATGAATAATCATCATGATCCAAAATATCGTTGCAGAAATTCCTATGACTGCTGCAAGAAGAAAAATACCAATACCCCAACCCAAAAATCCTTTGACCTGATTTCCAAATTCTTCACAAGGGACTTCCTGTCCGTTGATAACACATTTGGATTGTGCCTGTGCCAACTGAACACCAACTGACCACAGCCACACTGTAGCTGATGAAAACATCGCTGACTTCGTTATAGTTTTAAACATATTATTTGTTAGATATACTAGCGTTGTATACAATTTCTCGCTATCCTTTAGGGGTATGAGAAATGTAAACAACGACTATGACTATTCATAAAAAAA
The DNA here is from genome assembly GCA_043811105.1 of Candidatus Uhrbacteria bacterium. Taxonomy (GTDB): domain Bacteria; phylum Patescibacteriota; class Patescibacteriia; order UBA9934; family CAZDDW01; genus CAZDDW01. The sequence continues at coordinate 51 of JBDRNK010000091.1, read as the reverse complement.
CTCGTTTAACTCCCGTGCAGCGTCGTGAGATCGCTGATAAGTACAACAACC
>JBDRNK010000090.1:0-8703 GCA_043811105.1 Candidatus Uhrbacteria bacterium | reverse complement strand
GGTCTTTGAAGTGTGATATACGTCTGACATACAAATAATTATGGATTATTGTACTATAATAACACAAATTTATTCAAAATGCACTTCTTGATATTGCTGGTCAATCTTATTTTCTAAGCCTGGATAATCTTCTACGACAATATTACCGGCCCAATCACGGGCTTTTTTCATTAGATCAACATCGACTAACGTTGCTAGTTTAAAGTCAATAAAACCAGACTGGGCGGTTCCGAATAAATTACCAGAGCCCCGAAGTTCAAGATCGCGCTCAGCCAAAGCAAAACCGTCTTGTGATTCAACCAGGGCCATTAAACGCTGGCGTGAAATATCTGATATTGAATTTGGATGCAAGATACAATAGGACTCAATGTCTGCTCGTCCAACCCGACCGCGTAGCTGATGTAACTGGGCAAGACCAAATCGTTCTGCACCTTCAATAAACATTACGGTTGCATTTGGAATATTAACACCGACCTCGACAACCGTGGTCGAAACCAAGATATCGATCTGACCAGACACGAAGCGCTGAATCACTTCAGATTTATCCGCCGGCTTTAATTTGCCATGCAGAATCTCAATTCGATACTGACCGAATGGTCCACTGCGAAGCTCTTCTGAAAATTCAGTTACAGACTTTGCACCTAGCTTGTCTGACGGATCAATTAAAGGACAAACAGCAAAAACTTGATGCCGGGCTTGAATTTCGCGTTCGATCAGCGAAATGACGCCCTGACGAGTGTCGATCCCACAAGAGGGACCGACAGGCGTAAGCCTGTCACCTTTAACTAAAATCGTTTTTATTGGCTTACGACCGGCCGGTAGTTCATCCAGGATCGAGATATCCAAATCGCCATAGATACTCAATGCCAAAGATCGCGGGATCGGTGTGGCAGACATTGATAACAAATGCGGAGCGATCTTACCGGCTCGTTGCATTAACTCTTGTCGCTGTCGCACCCCAAAGCGATGCTGTTCGTCAATCACCAGCAGACCCAATTTGTGAAATTCGTATCCATCTTGCAGCAAAGCGTGGGTTGCTACTACGAATTGAATCTTCCCACTTTGTAGTGACTTCTTAACTTCATTCTTTGATAATGTAGCGGAACCCTTCAGGGTTCCATTTTGCTGAAATGGAAGGCTAAAGCCTTCCGCTACATTGCGAGTTAATAGCAGTACTTCGTAATCAGGAAATAGCCTACCCAACTCCTGCCACTGTTGCCTAGCCAAAATCTCGGTTGGTGCAAGATAGGCTGCTTGATATCCAGATCGCAGACAGGCCTCGATCGCACAGGCAGCCACCGCACTCTTCCCTGACCCAACATCACCTTCTAACAAACGATTCATTGGGTGCTTCTCGGACATGTCAGCAACTATTTCTTCAACTGAACGCTTTTGCGCTTTTGTAAGTTCGAACGGGAACGATCCAGTAAACACATTTTCAACTTCCTGATCACGTTCGATCGAATACGCCGGACGCTTAGTTACTTCAGATCGCGAACGAGCAAACAGCAACTGATGCATGAACAGCTCATTGAACTTAAGACGATTAATCGCTGTCTGACAACTGGGCCAATCTTCAGGATAATGAATCTGAGTAATTGCATGTGACAACTCTGGAAACTGCTCTTCTTCGACAAGATGCTCTGGCAACCAGTCCTCAATCTGACGTGAAGTTTCCAACGCATAGTGAATAGCTGCCCGCAATCGTTTCTGGGTTACTGATCCGGTCAATGAATACATGGGCACGATACGACCGGTGTGTTTGGTCTCAGCACCATTAACTGTCTCGTAAATCGGATTTACCATACTCAACCCATACTTATCATCAACTTGACCGGATAAAGAAACCATCGTGCCCGGTCGAAGTGACTTATCAAGATATGGCTGGTGAAACCAGACAACTTTAATCCGTCCAGTCATATCTTCAACCATTCCCTCAGTCAACATCACGCGTTTATGTGGAGAACGACGAGACCGTATCGTTGTCACCCGACCCTGGATCGTTGACACTTCGCCAGGTACAGCCTCACTGATCGATATAACTTTTGATAAATCATCATATCGAAACGGAAAATAAAAAAGCAGGTCGCTAACCGTTTCGACCCCCATTTTTTTCAGGTCCCGAGCCACCGTCGGCCCTATACCTGGTAATCTTGTTACTGGATCAAGTAATTCTATCATGTAAATAAAATACCACGCCGGAGCGTGGTATGTGAAGTGGTCAGATTCGAGGTCGAACCAACCAAAGAAGTAAAGTACCAATAACCAGGACAGATCCGGCCACCAACCAAATCAATCTGATCGTGGCCGTTGAATCCGGAAAATCTGGCAGGCAGATCCAGGTGACCAGTGGTACCAGGGCAAAACCGATCCGGCCGATCAAGGACTGCAAGGAACCAAAGGTAGCTCGGTATGAACTACTAACCCGATGCTGAACAAACGAATCATTCAAGGGTTCAAACAACCCGCGACTGATCTCGTGAACTACCACTGCAGCCAAGGCGGCATACAAAGGCCCGACAAAGGCCAAAAGCATCATTCCTGTTCCTGTACCGATCAAAGACAGGACCAGGTAGTTTCCTTCTTGCCCTTGTGGTACTATCATCCGCCTGACTATCCAGCCGCCGAAAATACAGGGAAAATATATGATCAACCAAACCCAACCAAGGTTGAGCTGCCCGACGTATTCCTTGAAAAAAGGCGACCAGTAGATGTTAAAGCAGACAATTGTCCCGAACAGGATAAAGACCAAGATGACCCAACGAACATCACGACTGACTCGAAGCAGCACCAAGCTTTGTTTCAAAGCCATGATCTCGGTCACTCGTTCCAACGGTTCGCCCTGTCCGTTCATCTGACGCTTGGCAAATACGTAGGCAACAAGGGATAGAATTATCAGGGGTACCCAGATCAGCCGATAGTGTAGACAAGCAAGACCTGCCCCAAGAACACCACCAATTAACGCTGAGCTGCCGCCAACAATCGCTCCGGTAGCAAAGACCTTGCGTCTTTCTTGGCCTTGTCCATCACGATCTAAGGCATCTGTAATCCAAGCCTGTAAGGCGCCGGACTGAAAAGCAATTGACAAAGCACCGAACAATTCAGCCAGAATGGCCATATACAAACCATTGGCACAGGCATAGACAAGGGCAGATACGGCAAGAGTCAAGGCCCCAAACCTGAGTGTCCAGGCCCTGCTGCGACCATCGGCCAGCATGCCGGTTGGCAGTTCAAGTAAGACTATTCCTGTCCAATACAAGGCGTTGGTCAAGGCCACCTGACCAAGACTGATTCCGATTGAGAGCAGAAAAGGCACGTAACCAGTTACGATCACGCCCATACCGAAATGTAAAAGAGCAATAAAGATGTAGTAGACGTTCGCCGGTTTCATGACTACTCCTAAATCAAAAAACTCGGGGGATTCCCGAGCCGACTAGGAGTTGATGTTAAATTTAGAACATCAGCGCCTTACCACTCGGGAATAAAAAAGAAGCAAAAAGCTCCGGCATATAAATGCCGTCTGTAAAGACTTTCCCGTTGTGATAATTTCTATTATTCATAGTGATAGGCAGATTACTACATTATTTGGTAATTGTCAAGAAATCAAGTATAATTAGTACAATATCTAAGGAAATAAGCATATGTCAGAAACAGAAGGTGGGCGTGAAGCCATAATTGAAAATGCAAAAGAGCAGGTCAACCAAGCGCTGGCTGGTCTTTCTGTTGCAGAACGGAAAAAACTTTTAGCGTCTTTACTTCAAGAAACAAAGAAACAAGAGGTTGAGCTGGCCGAAGATGAAACCGAAGTAATAGAAGCATACTTTGAAAAGCAAGGCGCTGGTGTATGCTCGGCAGAAGTTATCCAACAACTTCGAAGCGAAGCTGAGTATGATGGAATCCACCCAGACTCTTTTGAACAAGCAAAGAAAAAAGTAATTCAACAAATATCATACACACGGGATACAAAGTTTGATCCAGACGCACCAAATGTTCATTATCAAATTGAAATACGTCAAAAAGTACGGAAAATACTTGAACCTCTGCTTAACCCAGAAAAACTCCTAAGACAAAAACCCTCACCGTTGCAAAACACTCTGCGTAATGGGCTTTTACCAATAATCACAGAACAAACATATTATGGAAACAGTGGTACAACTTTTTGGGCGCAAGCAAGTGAATTTCATCAGAAAAATATTGAGTATAACGCAAAACTCTTATTGTATGAATTAGGCGCGCAAGTTGGCTTAAAAGCAAAACAACCGGAAAGCAAGTCTATGCATGGATTGAGCCGATGGTTTGACTCGGGTCAAACACAATACGGAGCTGAATTAATTGAACAAGTTCAGGATACAAGTGCATTAGCTGCAAAATTTGAAAAAGCTGATACAAGGTATGCCGAGCCCTACATTGATCAAAACATTTGGCAACTACAAATTATTCGAATCCTAGGTACACATCCTGCATTACGAAAATTGATGCCAGATACAAATGTTGATGCATTAGATCATGCTCTTGAAAAACACGGTATTCGAATAGTTAACGGTTTTTATCAAAGAGATATGGTTATTGGTGAGAAATCAGAACGGCAAGCCAAGGTTGATCTAATCGAAGCTCAGGCTTTGGTTGAACAATTAAAACCGCTGATTAATAAATTGGATTCAATTCAAGATGATGAAATTCGTTATCAATCAAAACTAAAAGTTGAAGCAATAGGCGAGCGTTTAAGTGAGTTTAATGCCTTGGCCTTAGAGTATGAAAGGGTCAGTAAAGAACTCGATAAACTTAATCAAGATTATTTGGAGATCATAGCGGTACTAAAAGAAACGGGTTTGTTTGGCCGAATGAAAATAAGGGGTGAAGAACGCAAACAAGCAGATTCTGCACTGGTAAAAATACAAAAGGACATGGACCATATTAAAGAAAAATATAAGTTCAATACATTAAAAAGACAAATTCTTCAATACCGAGATTTGTTTCCAAGCATCAGGTCTGATCAAGACATGATTGACCTGGCTGCTGATTGGTCAGCCAACAAAGCCTTGATGGAAGAGATGGGCGAGATTAAGAAAAAAGATCTTGCTGCCTAGAATACAAAAACCACGACCCATGTCGTGGTTTTTTGACTTCGCCCAAAGACCGGCTGTGTCGCTCGCAAGATCATGATTGAAACAGTATATTCTTGTTTGTGAGGCGACGGGGGATGGCGGTGTCTGTTTAAAAATATCCGAACGGAGCTGGCTTGACTCGACGGGTGGGATTCCCCCCACCCCCCCTTCCGCCCGCCTCGCCTTGAACCGAAGCGGAAAGGACGATTTCAATTTTTTCTTTGGCGGCAAATTCTTAATCTTCAAATTTACTCTTAATTTCTTCTAAATCGACAACTATATACTTACCAAAATATTTTACAATATTTCCTAAATCTCTGTCTAAAATCTCTCGTGGATTTGGATGCATTCGTCTATCTATGGATTGTGGAAAATCAATTATATATGGTTGTGATTTCCACCAAAGAATATTGAACTCGGAAAGGTCAGCGTGGACTATCCCGAAACTCCAAAAGGTTTTCACACTTTTTAGCACCGAATCAAAAGCTCTTTGTGCCTCACTCTTTTCGAGTTCAATATCACACAAACGAGGAGCTACTGTGTTTATATCTCCCAACAGTTCCATAAAAATAGCGTCGTCTATTTGCAAAATTGGTTTGGGAATATTTGATCCAGTATCAAACAATTCCTGGAGCATAAAAAATTCACGCCTTACCCAATTTTCATGCTTCATTTTTTTTGCAAATTTATTTTTTTTTGCGACAGCTTTTCTTTCAGAAGCTCTCCTGTAATATTTCCCCAACAAATATGCTCCAGTATTTTTGAAATTTCTTTCCTCCGGTTTTTTGTAAACCTTCATTGCCACCAAATGACCATCCAACATCGCTCTATAAACTGTGGCCTCCTTTCCAGATTTTATATTAGAAACAATCTCAACCTTATGATTGAGTTTGGTAGCTTGCTCAACAACATGACCGGTATTATTCATAACTATCTCAACAAATCCTCTGTATCATACTATCAAAAATGATGATTTATTTCAATTCCAAAAAGAAAAACCTGCTTAAAGCTTTCACAATTTTCGAGCCGATATTTTTGATAGGTTCTTTGGCAGTTTTTTTATCCAAAGGGGTCACTTCTGCGGGTGAGCGGACCAGGAGGTTTCTCGCCCAGCCCTTAACTAACAATCCCCCATAGCCCCACAGCATATTCTGTTAGTGGGGCGACGGGGGATGGCGGAGAACTATCAACCGTATTAGAACTGAAAATTAAGGCTAGCGGTGTCTGGACAATCGATTTTTTAATTGCTTCATATATACTTTACCACAATCATCCTCCATTTCACTCAAAACCATTTGAATTGATTTGTAGGGACAAGCAGGAAGCGATGATATATATTTATATTTTTTGTACGTAGAAATCCAATGCTTCATAAGTAACTCATTTAAAGTAATAAACACATTCGACAAAATAACATCAGATTGTTCTGACTTTAATTTACTTTGCTGATATTCCGGACAACGAATATGAACAGTAAGCGGTCCCAGTTCAGTTGTTATCATTCTGACCGCTGATTGCCGAATATTACCGTTTTTATGTTGAAGCAGACGAAATAACCAGGGGAACAAAAAATCCGGTTTATTCTCTTTATCATGCAAAAAATACAAAACCGATACCGACACAATAAAATTTTCCTGTCGCCAATCTTCAACAATATCCAAATACTCCTCGGGAGCCGTTTCTATGATTGATTTGATGATTTTATACTCTCCGCTATCATGTGAGCTATAGAGGTATTTCCTTACCTTTCTTGCTGATCTACGGCTATCTTCTTTATTACCGTTTAAAATGACTTCGAAAAGCTCGGAAAATGTTGATTTTGGAGTGAGTAGGTTGGTTGTCATAATCACATTTAGGGTCTTTCAAGATTTAGAGCTTGTACACATTGGTGTCTGCGGATAGGGCGGGGTGATGTTGGACATTTTTTAAACCCCACCACCGCACGACAAGCTCGCCACAATTTGATTTCCAAAAGGAACGGAAACGGAAGCAGGCGGGCAAAAAGGAAGGGGGTTGGGGGGGAAGGAATTTTTGCCCGCCTGCTTTGGCTTCGCCCCCAAAACTTTTCGGCGGAACGGCGGGACTTCAAAATGGGTGGCGGGTGGGTTAAGAATTCTTAAAATAATCCGCGTTCACAGTTATACTATCAATTCTTGACGAATTTATCCAGTCAACAAAGACTGATTTTCGAATATTATAAACTACCCCAAAGCGAGAATTGCTTATTAAATAACATTTTTTTCTCGTTCTAGTCATTCCAACAATAAATTGGCATATTTCGTTATCTGTTGGATTATTTTGATCATAAGGAAAACCGGCAAGTTTTGCTCCGTTTAAGCAAGTGTTATTCATTCCTACCAAAAACACATAATTTGCGGAAAGTCCTTTTGAGCCATTGATCGTTGTAATTTTTATTGAAACAGTCGTGTCTTCATTTATTTCCTCAGCTCCCAACTCCGCGCCATCTTCAATCCCTAAAATTTTCTTTATTTCCTCAAAAGTATGTCCGCAACTCTTTATAACATCGCTCGTTTCTGTTGCTGTTATCTGTCCGCCGACTTTTATTTTTTCCAAAATAGTAACAATTGCTAAATGAAAATTTTTAAAACCGTCGTCGAGTTTGTTGTACAACCTTTCTGTGTTTTCATGAGCTTCTTTAATAATTTTTGCTTTCTGTTTGATATCCGAACACTCAATAATGATACGCCAACCAAGATTTGATTCTTTATCTTTCATTAAAAATCTATAACCATCAAAAATATCAATTTCTTTGTCTCTTTCCTCTGGATTATCAATATTTGTAAATTTTGGCTTTAGATAGGCGTATATCTGCTTTGTATAATACGACGGTCCAGCAATCAAAACGCAAGGGAAGCCCTTCTCTCTTGCATTATCAATATCCTCTTGCGGAATCGTCAAAATTTCTTTTTCAATAAATTTGGAAATGTAAGGGGCTTTGCTAGTATGCGTGGAGCAACTTGCGTGGATAATTTTAGGAAATTTTATGCTGTCCGCCTCCTTATCTGGTAAGAAGCAAAAATATTTTTTATCAACCCTGTTTTGTAATTTATTTAGCGTCTTTGCTTTCTCTGTTAAGTCATGAACTGCGTCAACGATAACTTGAGTGCAACGACTGCAATATGGCAACTCAAATTTTTCATAATCATTAGCTTTTTCACGAACATGTTTAGGCGAAGCATTTTTAAAGTCATAAATTGCTTGATCATCGTCTCCAGCAATCAAAACAGGGCTTGTTTTTGCCAATTCATCAATAAAAGCAACCTCAAGCGGATTGAAGTCTTGGTATTCGTCAACAACTATTTGGCAAAATGTAGGAAGTAGGCTTGAATCTGCTTGAAAATACTTTAGAACTCGAAAAACCGCATCGCTATGGGAAACAGCGTTATAATAATTTCCTCGCTCCAAGTAAAAAATTATTCTTTCATCTTCTGTTAGCTGTTAGATATACTAGCGTTGTATACAATTTCTCGCTATCCTTTAGGGGTATGAGAAATGTAAACAACGACTATGACTATTCATAAAAAAACTCGTTTAACTCCCGTGCAGCGTCGTGAGATCGCTGATAAGTACAACAACC
>JBDRNK010000089.1:0-4102 GCA_043811105.1 Candidatus Uhrbacteria bacterium | reverse complement strand
GATCTCAGACTACACAGACAAACAGATAAAAGATATTGAAAGCAAATTAAACAATAGACCAAGAAAGAATCTTAATTATAAAACCCCTAACCAAGTCTTGGCTCAGTCGGGGGTGGGGCATTAGAATCTAGAATTCACAGGGTGCAAATCCCCGCAGGTCCACGGATATCAAAGCTTGACAATGTCTGCTTATTTTGTTATTTTTAAATTAGTTGACAAACTCTCAAATGTATTTAAGCCAAAAAACTCGAGCCGTATGGCTCGGGTTTTTGTTTTGATCTGAATTGATACCCTTGCGGGTGTCATTCCCTATGCCCCACAACACTTCTTATACTTTTTTTCAGAACCGCATGGGCAGGGTTCGTTTCGGCCGACCTTCGATCGACCGCTAGGTCGGTCGTCCCCCGAAGCTCCGTTAGGAGCGAAGGGGGATTCCTTTCCGCCCTTATCTGCACCTTGCAAAATCACGCCAGCGCGTTCGAAGATTCCCTTCCCAAGCTCAGAAGCTCGTTTGGCACGGCCAACTGAAGTAGCGTACTTGAAAAAATTATTTACCACCTCTTGATTGATCGCTCCCAACAATCGATTAAACATTCCATAAGCCTCTTTTTTGTATTCAATCAAAGGATCGCGCTGACCATATCCGCGCAAACCAATACTGGTTCGCAAGGCGGTCATCAAATCCAAATGTTCAACCCAAAGGTTGTCAATTGAACGAAGTAACACCGAACGTTCAATTAATTTCAATTCTTCCCGATTATCATAAAGTTCAACCAACTTACCATAAGCCAAGCGAGCAGACTCCATAGTCTTTTCAATTAACTGTGTTCGCAACTGGGCTAAATGCAATTTATCTGTCACAGCCTGACTGGCCAAGATCTTGATTTCTTCTTTAGCCTCAGCTGTTAATGGCACAACCGTGCTGGCAACCTCAACAATCTCATTAGCATCAAAATCTCCTTCACCAGTATGATATGCGACCACTGATTCAATCTCATCCTCGATCATTTGTTCAACCTCACTTCGTAATGACCCGGCGTCTTCGTCAGAAACCTTATTAATAATATCTCGACGTAATTTATAAACCACTTCTCTGTGTTTATTCAAAACGTCATCGTACTCAAGCACATGTTTACGCATGTCAAAATGATGACCTTCAACCCGGGTCTGGGCTTTTTCAATTGAGCCAGTTACCATCTTGTTTTCAATCGGCATATCTTCAGGTATACCGATACGGTCCATAATCGAACGAACACGGTCAGAAGCAAAGATACGCATCAAATCATCTTCCATAGAAACAAAGAACTGAGTTGTTCCGGGATCACCCTGACGAGCCGAACGTCCGCGCAACTGATTATCAATCCGCCGTGATTCATGGCGCTCGGTTCCAAGCACAAACAAACCACCCATTTCCAAAACCCGCTTTTCTTGCTCCTCATCCTTGGGATTACCGCCAAGCTTGATATCAACACCACGACCGGCCATGTTCGTAGCAACGGTTACTGCTCCAACTCGACCGGCCTGAGCCACAAACTCAGCTTCTTTTTCATGATTCTTGGCGTTCAACAAATTATGTTCGATCCCTTCCCGAGCCAGCATTTCAGACAAGATCTCATTTTTATCAATCGAAGCAGTACCAACCAAAACCGGCTGACCTGATTCTTGTAGCTCTTTAATCTTAACTACTACAGCCTTAAACTTTCCGATCTCCGATTTGTAAATTCGATCTCCAAGATCACGACGCTGATCCGGTTTATTGGTTGGGATCTGAGTTACTTCTAGATTATAAATTGAAGCAAACTCTTCGGCCTCTGTAGCTGCGGTACCGGTCATACCGGCCAATTTTTCGTACATGCGAAAATAATTTTGAAAAGTGATTGTGGCCATTGTTCGAGATTCGCGTTTAATCTCAACACCTTCTTTAGCTTCAATTGCCTGGTGCAAGCCTTCGGAATAACGACGTCCATACATCATCCGACCAGTGAATTCATCAACGATGATAATTTCTTTATCTTTTACTACATAATCCCTATCGATCTTGAACAAAACCTCGGCTCGCAAAGCCTGTTCCAAATGGTGGACCATTTTGATCCCGCCCTCAACATACAAGTTCTCAACATTCAAGGCCTTTTCCATTTTACTTATTCCTTCCTGGGTCAAAATTGCCGTGCGCATTTTTTCGTCAATATTATAATCCTCGTTTTCTTTAAGAATACGAACCAACTGTGCATAACGATAATACTGATCCGAAGCCTCAGTATCAGGTGCGGAAATAATCAACGGGGTACGCGCTTCATCAATTAAAATCGAGTCAACCTCGTCAACGATTGCATAGTGCAAATCTCGCTGAACCATTTGATCAAGTGTACTAACCATGTTGTCACGCAAATAATCAAAACCAAACTCGTTATTTGTTCCGTATGTAATATCAACCGCATAGGCTTCTTTACGACTAACCGGACGCAAATAATCCGTTTCCACTTTAAAACTTCCCAGTTCATCTCGTTCTTTGTCAACCGCTTCTTCTTTCTCCGATCCCTCTGCAAACTTGTAATCAGGATCATAAATATATCCGCTTTCGTGCTGAATACAACCTGAAGTTAATCCAAGAAAATGAAAAATCTGACCCATCCAAACTGCGTGAAGTTTTGCCAAGTAATCATTAACCGTAACCAGGTGAGCACCTTTGCCTGTCAATGCATTCAGATACAAAGGAGCGGTCGCGGTTAATGTTTTACCTTCACCAGTGCGCATCTCAGCAATATTTCCACGATGCAAGGTAATAGCTCCAATCATCTGCACATCAAAATGCCGCTGTCCAAGCGCGCGCCAAGCAGCTTCGCGAACAACCGCAAAAGCCTCGATCATAATTTGATCAAGTGTTTGCCCATCAGCTAGGCGTTTTTTAAATTCTTCAGTTTTAGCCTTAAGCTGAGAGTCACTTAATTTCTTAATCTCTGGCTCCAGGGCATTGATCTTTTCAACTTGAGTTTGAAGCTCAGCTAAAACCTTCTTATTCGGATCTCCAAAAATAGTGTTATATATTTTGCTGTTAGACATAGTGCAAATACTTTACCTTAAACCCGCTTATTGTTCAAGGCTTGACAAATCCGCTTATTATGGAAGCTGAAGCACACTTCTGGACCTCGAGCATGTTTGAAACAATCTAAAAAGCCGCGAGATCTTCGCGACTCTTTTTTTCAGTTGTGAGTTGTGAGTTTTAGTTATGAGTTTTCTGAATCATCCCTTCGACCTGGCACCATTCTGCGAACTCGCTTCCACAAATTCTCACCTCGTCGCTGTTTTGTAGCCAACTTCCCTTTCAAACGGCGCATCTGCCGTGCCAACTCATCTTTGGCCTGATCAATAGCCGCGTACAAATTCTCATGATATTTCTCAACCCGCAAAAGATCACCTGGTACCTCAACCGTAAATTCACACTTAAAGTGCGGGCCTTGCTTGTGCCGTCCGGAATCATCAGCAACCTCAATCGAAACCTTAACCGGCTCAAAATTCTTTACATACTTTTTCAACGACAAAACCTTTTTTTCCGCGTAATCCCGAATAGCATCCGTAAGCTCCATATTAGTGGCTTTAATATTGACTATTTGCATATTGGTTATTGGTTATTGTTAATCGATCACTTATACTCTTACATCCAGTATATCATGATTTGAACATTTTTCTACTGTTGGCAACCATCTTCTTAATCCCAATATCTTCTATTTCTTGTCTTATCACCCGGTCTTCTGACTCAGCTCCTTTCAGAGCAAAGTCAAAAATCAGCCGAACACACTGAGCGGTTTCTTTATTTCGAATTATCACAGCAAATAATTCTTGCAAAGAAATAATTGAAACGTTGTTTTCATAAACATAAATACCAATTGGATAATATTTATCTAATCCAATAAACGAAGTCTGACGTTGATGCTTTTGATCATTGCTCCAACACTCTTCTAAGGTCTTTGGAGTCATTGGCAAAAGACCACGCCCACCAATCCGTAACTTTGTTCGCATGGCATAAAACTCAGGAAACAATTTTGGCAAGGTGGTTAATTCAGACTCGATGTCACCATAACCACAAAGCTCATGGCCGGGATAT
>JBDRNK010000088.1:0-2551 GCA_043811105.1 Candidatus Uhrbacteria bacterium | reverse complement strand
AATCCGATTTGAGATTTATATTCTACTATAGGTAATAATTGATTTATTCTGATTTTATAAAAAAGATAAAATATGAATTAAATTTTTAAAATGCCTGTTAATATTGAGTTGATAACTTTTACTTGCTAATTTAAAGAATTTATATTATCTTTATGGCGTTATTAAATACCTATAATATTATGACGCCAGAAGAATACTTCAACCAGATGAATCCTCCCATTAAAAAACAGTATGATGCCTTACGGGATTTTTTTCATTACCATCAAAAAGCCGAGACTGTGGCTTCCAAATATGGATATACTGTACAGTCCTTTTACTGGATGGTTCATGATTTTCGATCCCGGCTCGAACACCCCTCTGACACCGATTTGTTTTTCAAAGAAAAAAGTTTGGGACGAAAACCGATGGAACGATCCAACGAAGTTGAATCCTTCATTATCAAACTTCGCAAGTTCAATTACTCCTGTGATGATATCGTGGTTATGGGGCAATCCCATGGGTATGATCTTCGCTATAACTATGTTTACAACCTGCTCAAAGAACAAGGCTTTGCCCCGCTATACCGAAGGAGTAAGAAAGAAAAAACTCAGCTGGAGAACCCCTTGGAGAAGGCTCCCCGAAGTGAAGCGCTGGAGAACCGCATAGAACAGTTCAGCTCCGGAAATATTGGTGTTCTGTGTTTTCTGCCCCTGGTTCGCAAGTATGGCATTGATACAGCCATCGAGCAGTCAAAATATCCACAAACTTCGCAGATGAGTTCTCTCTCATCCATTTTGTCCTTTCTTGCCCTGAAACTTTCTAATGTAAAACGATACAGTAAAGACGATCTGTGGTGCATGGATCGTGGTAGTGGATTGTTTGCTGGATTGAATGTACTACCCAAAACGGCCTGGTTCAGTTCCTATTCCGATCGGGTAAACAGGGAGATGAATCACGACTTTCTGAAACGGTTGCATAAGATATGGTATAAACAAGGGTTGCTCACCGATACCTGGAATCTGGATTTTACAACCATCCCTTACTGGGGTGAAGAGGAACCGATGGAAAACAATTGGTCGGGAAAACGTCATAAAGCTTTAGCCGGCATGTTGGCCGTGTTGGCTGAAAGCCCAGATAGCGGGTTGATTGATTACGGCGACACCACCATTACTCATGAAAACCAGGATGCCGTCGTGCTTGAGTTTTTAGACTTTTATAAGAAATCATCGCGGGGAGCAGAGTTGAAGTATCTGGTGTTTGACAGTAAGTTTACCAATTATGAAAACCTGGCATCGTTGGATCGGGAGGAAGTCTATTTTATTACCATTCGCCGACGTGGAAAAAACATTCTGGAAGAAATAAATAGAATCCCATCTAATCAATGGAAATTGATCAAAGTGGATTGTGCAGGAGGGAAAAAAAGAACCCTCAAAGTAAACGACCGCAAAATTTTCCTTTCCGGTTACAACAAAGAAATCAGGCAAATTGTCATCCATAGCCATGGTCGCGAGAAACCGGCCTTAATTATTACCAATGACTTTACACTTAAATGTGCAGACGTCGTGGTAAAATATTCCCATCGCTGGCTGATCGAAAAAACCATCTCCGAACAAATTGAATTTTTTCATCTCAACCGGCTTTCTTCTTCGATGGTGATAAAAGTCGATTTTGATCTTACGATGAGCATTCTGGCTTACAATCTCTATCGGTTATTTGCAAGTGAAACGGAGAAATATTCTTCCTTGACGGCACCTAAGATTTTTGATAAGCTCATCTCAAACAGTGGGACGGTCAAAGTGAACGACCATACGATTGACGTGATTATGAAAAAAAAACGAAGCATGCCTGTTCTACTGGGCTTATTAAAGAAATTTGAACATCAGAAATATCCCTGGATTCATGACAAACAACTTCGGTTCCAGGGTGCTACTACTCTCTGAAAAATTATAGGTAATTTAGCTTATGAAAATCGGTGTTTAATAAACTTTCGTGTATTTTGACAGGACAGTGCTTCGAAATCGGCAACAAAAACATACCGCCAATCCGTTGGCGGTAATTTTAAAAAGACAAAGAATATGAGTGAGTTAATCATGATGACCAAAGTTTTTATAATTGAATCCCCTTCTTTTATTGATATTATAGAAAATAGAAAGGAAGGTGATGCCCTTGGGAAAACTTTAGATTTAGCAAGAATTGAGAATGAAACATTTTCAGTATCCGACATTGATACTTTAAAAATTGCTTACCAAAGGATTGCTGAAGAAGTTAATAGAATAAAAGGTGATTTAGGTGCAGTTCATTTACATTTTTCAATGCACGGCTCAGTTGATGGTGTTGCATTATCTGACAAAACATTTCTTGATTGGAAAACTTTCTATACTTTATTGAAAGACTTTAATGATTCCATTGGATATATTTCATTACCAAATGGATTACAAATAGTACCAACTTATCTTGCATTCTCAGTTTGTGATGGCTTTGAAGCAAGAAAAATAAAAGAATTTGGCGAAGAATCTCCTTATACAGGATTAATAGGTCCAACTCAACCAGTTGAGTGGTCAGATTCTTTGTT
>JBDRNK010000087.1:0-43676 GCA_043811105.1 Candidatus Uhrbacteria bacterium | reverse complement strand
TCACCATCCAAACCAACCTGACGATATATCTCTCGTCGCTTTTCCAACTCTCGCTTAGCCCGACGCTCTTCAGCAGCCTCTCGTCGCCAAGGTGCGTAATCATGTTCAGCCTGCAAAAAATTAGTTAATATTTCACAACTGTGCCAATAGCCACCGGCTGACAATTTCCATGAACCACAAACCTTATCTAAAAATGCAGCAGCCTGAAGCAAGTCCAAAAAATCATCAGCGTCCTGACCGATACCGGCTGAATATTCAACAAAATGTGCATAGTCTTGAGGATCAGCTTTGCCCCAAAAATAATGAGCTGTATCCATATGAACAGCAATTAATTCTTCGAGCAAATCAATATCATTTTCAGGTAGTCTGTTTTCTTTAGCTAATGCACGCACAACCTTATTTAACTCAGGGGCAAAAATCAACCTAGCATGACCATGATTGGAAATCGATATCTGGAACTCACGGAAAAACTCCGCCTGAATTACTTTTTGATCTTGTCCGGATCGATTTACGGCAAAAGTAGCATAAAGGTCATCATATTTTTTTCTAGCTGAAAAACGTTGATCACCGGCAAAGTCGTCCCAACCAATCGCCACTGACTGGGCAAAACCATATTCCGCACCTTTACTTCCTTCAGGAGCGGAAAATGAAATTGTTGCCGCTTTTCCAATATCATGAATCAGAGCATAGACCTTAAACATACCAGCCCGTTCTTTTATTGTTTCCTCTAATTCTTCAAATTCACCCTCATACCCTTTCATTCGTCGAAACTCCTCAACCTCCAACAAACTAAACCGACCCTCAACCAAAGCGTAAAGAGTCATTAATATCTTACGAACATGATCTTCCAACAACGGACCTTCGGCGTGTTTGTTGGCTGATTGCGGACTGGCAAATATATCAGTTAGAATCGGGAAATTTTTAGTTGTCTCTTTGATCACCTGATCGGTCCATTCAATTAAAAAACGGTCTTGCTCAAAATTCCCCAAGACTTCATCCAGGTCACGTGCGTGAAGGGTTAGTTTTCGTTTTCCTGATAACCACATAGTAGAAGGTAGAAAGTAGAGAGTAGAAAGGAGTTAAATTTATTCCTTTCTACCTTCTACCTTCTACTCTCTACTCCACGGTCACGGCTTTAGCCAGATTCCTGGGCATGTCCGGATCATAACCACGAGCTGTAGCAATTGCGTAAGCAAAAATTTGCAACGGAACCACAGCCAAAATTGGAGTTAACATTTCTAAAGTTTTTGGTATATAGATTATATCATCTGCGACTTGTTTAATCGAATCGTTGCCTTCAGTTGTCACGGCGATGATCGAACCACCACGAGCCTTAAGTTCTTCGATGTTAGATATAGTTTTTTCATAAACCGAGTCTTTTGGACATAGCACAACGGAAACAAAGTTTGAATCAATCAAAGCGATCGGACCGTGTTTCATTTCTCCAGCTGCATAACCTTCAGCGTGAATATAAGAAATCTCTTTAAGTTTCAAAGCTCCTTCGTAAGCAATTGGACTACAGTATTTTCGTCCCAAGTACAAACAATTTTGCATGTCTTTGTATTTCTGAGCCAGAAGCGAGATCTGATCAAACTGGTTAATGATTGATTGCAACTTGTCTGGAAGCATCTGAATCTCATCAGCTATACGCTTACCCATGACCATTGACATTGATCGCTGTCGACCAAGAAACATGGTTAATAAAGCAAAGACTGTTGCTTGCGATAAAAAAGCCTTAGTTGAAGCCACTCCAATTTCCGGGCCGGCATGATTGTAAATACCGGCATCGGTTTCCCGAGCTATGGTCGATCCAACCGTATTAACGATTCCCAAGGTTAAAGCACCTTTTTCTTTTGCCTCACGGATCGCTGCTAGTGTGTCTGCGGTTTCTCCGGATTGACTAACTGCAAGCACGGCTGTGCGATCTGTAATAATCGGTTTGCGATAACGAAACTCTGAAGCCAGATCTACTTCCACTGGAATACCAGCATATTCTTCCAACATATACTCGCCGACCAGGCCGGAATAGTAGGCACTACCGCAGGCAACAATAATTAGTCGATCAATTTGACGCAGACGATCGGCAACATCGCTTAAACCACCAAGCACGGCTTTTCCATCTTTTGGTTTTAAACGACCGCGAATAGAATCAACCAAAACTTTTGGCTGTTCCATCATTTCCTTTTTCATGAAATGCGGATGTCCACCTTTTTTAACATCTTCAGCTGACCACTCAATAACTTCTGGTTCTTTAGCCACTGATCGATTACCCAAAGTCTTAATCGAATAACCGTCCGGTCGTAAAACACACATCTCGCCATCGTCAAGATAAATTACATTGCGGGTATGACTTAACAAAGCTGAAGCATCTGAAGCAACAAAAAAATCATCAGTGCCCACACCAATAACAATCGGGCTGCCCATGCGAGCAATCACGATTTGATCTGGATGATCAGATGAAACTACAGCAATACCGTAAGTGCCGCGCACTTGTTCTAATGCCTTTCTGGTTGCCATTTCTAATGTAGAGGAACCCTTTCCTGCCCGCCGAAGCCTTGGCGAAGGTGGGAGGGTTCCATTTTGCTGACATGGAAGGCTAAAGCCTTCCGCTACATTATTTAAACAATCTTCAATCAAATGCACCAACACTTCAGTATCCGTTTCTGAACGAAACTGATGTCCCTTCTCCTGTAATTCTTGTTTCAATTCCTGATAGTTCTCAACAATTCCGTTATGAACTAAGGCAATTTTGCCAGAGCAATCAGTATGCGGATGAGCATTGGCCTCAGTCGGAGGCCCATGAGTCGCCCAGCGAGTATGAGCGATTCCAGCACTTGAGACTTGAGACTTGAAACTTGAGACTTTCTCTTCTAATCCTACTATCTTCCCCGGACTCTTAATAATCTGACAACCCCCCTCACCCAACAACGCCACCCCAGCCGAATCATAACCACGGTATTCCAAACGCTTTAACCCATCAATTAAGATCGGCAGGGCCTGTTTTTTACCTATATAGCCAACGATTCCACACATAACTGAAACCAGTTTAACATAAAGTCAGATAAAACAAAAAACCCCACCTAAGCACAGCATTGCTGGTTTAATGAATATTGAGAGAGAGTTTCGATATTCATCAAACTGCTGTGCTTAAGTGGGGCCCGGAACCGACGGCTCGTTAGAGACGTCTGGTTCAGGGTAGGGCCCCGGAACCACGATAGGTTCCGGGGCAAGATATTCAGTTGTGCAGTCGCAACCGCAACCGCGCATAGGCCAGCTTGACCGGATTGTTCAGATGCCAAAGGCTGTAGCTGAACAGCCAGACACTGGCCAGGGTCAGGAACCACATCACCGGCTCCATGATCACCATTACCCAGTGGCCAGAACCAATGGCCCAGGCCGTTCCCAGAATCAAACTGACCAGGCTGGCTAGTGCCAGACGACCAGTCCATTGGCTCTTAGTCCAGATACGAAGGGCAGTAGCCACTCCGCCCAGAATCATAGCCATCAACATCAATATTACCAGAACCGTCTGCATTTTTTCTCCTCAGATGTTTGAGAGGTTTAGGTAGATTTGGACTCGGGTGCATCCAAGCGCCGATACCGCGGACCGTCGTTGACCGCCACCTTGAACCCGGTCCAGGTGGACCAGGCCAGAATGGCTTCGTCGATGAAGGGCAGCGGGTCGAGCGCGATCATGTCGACACCGAACAGCGCGGCTGAGATGAACAAGAAGCTCACCTGCAACCAGCGAGGCTGACGAATCAACCAGCGCTTGAGCCAGTTCAGCTCAGTCAGCATTTGCTCTTGCTGTTTCTCAGTCATTTTGTTCCCTTTCGTATTGATTGTAAAACCTTTTCTCCCACCAGAAATTATATTTCTTAATACTTCTCAGGGAATTTATTCCCGTCTTGTAGGGACTGACAGACGTTAGTCTGTCATTTGACAAACTAAAGTTTGTCGTTCCCATCACAACCCCAACCCGCCTTCGCTAAAGCTTCGGCGGCCAGGTAAATTGGGTAAGAAATACTAATCTCTGGTAGAACATTGTCATCTACTCGACAATATGTTAAATTACTTTTGTATGGATCAACAATCACTACTTGAAAAAATTCTAGATACCACCACCTCAAACCGGGAAGCAATCAAAGGATTGGAAGTGGCGGTTGGTTCAGTTCGAACAGATGTTGGTTCTCTTAAAACAGATGTCAGCTCCCTTAAAGAGGATATGGCTGGGGTAAAAACAGATGTTGGTTCTCTTAAAACAGACGTTGGTTCTCTCAAAGAAGATATGTCTGGAGTAAAAACAGACGTTAGTTCTCTCAGAGAGGATATGGCTGGGGTGCAAGAAACAGTTGAATTTGTCAAAGATAACGCAGTAGTCAAAGCCGATGTTGAACAAATAATTTCTGGTGCAAAATCTGAAATAGTCACTCAAATCGATGGCTTTATCAATCTACACAACAAACTTGAAACTGAACTTGTGGCTCTTCAATCCAAGTACGAACGTCTTGAATCGCAATTACAACAGATAGCTCAACATATTCAATTGGAACTGCGATAATCCTTTTAAGAACAAAACTGCTGACAAAGCGGTTTTTTGATTGACCCAACCTGATGTGTTAAGCTGTTTTTCTTAGCCAGTTTATCTGGCGTCTGACTTACAAACCGGGGATAAACCCCGTTAGAAAAATCTCTTAACATCTCAGGTGGGGCCCTGAACCGACGACTCGTTAGAGACGTCTGGTTCAGGGTGGGGCCCGGAACCGTGAATGGTTCCGGGCGAGTGAAATATTTCAACTGCGGCACCACAGAAAGATGCGGCAGTGCATTCCAAGTATGAAAGCGAGGAATGCAAAGATGTCGAGCAGTACGGTCAAGATCGCCACGATGCTCATCAAGTAACCTGGATCCGAACTGAAGTCCTGACGAATCAGACACTCGATGAATCCGACCACGTGCAGGTGGCCGAAAACAAAACCCCAGAACATTCCAAAGGCCACCATGGCCCAAAAAATCGCAATGATCACGCGGTACATTTGTACCTCCTCTGTTTGTAATTGTCCCCTACCAGATATGTTCAGAAGTTCTTCTTAGCCATCTCTGATGGCGTTCGAATTCAGAACCGGATCAGAGATCCGTTAGAAAAATTATTGAACAACTCTGGTAGGGCCCGGAACCGTGAATGGTTCCGGGCGAGTGGGGAAGGTTCAGCTTCGTGGCCGAAGCTCGAAGGGCCGGCTACGTTTGGTTGCAGCCAACAGACCCTTGGTGTCGACTTCGGCATCGGCCATGACACCAAACTCGATCCAGCGGCAGCCGAGGCTTTCGGCGATCGGACCCTCGATCCGACCGTGCCAGATATCGTTGTTATGACCCTGAGGGTCACCGTTACCGAGATAGGCCACAGACCCATCCGGAAGATCAAAGCGCAGACACATCTGCATTCGACCCTTCTGAGCCCGTTGCCAGCCCTGACGCAGCAGAACAGCGTACTTGGCCGGCGTGATCTTGATGTCGGTCCACGGTGTTGGCGGCAACTGATCGTTATCGTTCACTGCCAACTGGTACACCAGAAAGACGAAATCGCGCAAGGTTCTTTCTGTATTCAACATCGTTCTCTCCTTCATTTGTTGTTTGAAAAAACTTCGTCCCCCACCAGAAATAATATTTCTCAGGGAACTTGTTCCCGTCTTGACCCCAACAAGTTGGGTAAGAAATATTCATCTCTGGTAGGGCCCTGAACCGACGACTCGCTAGAGACGTCTGGTTCAGGGCGAAAGAGTTTAGCAACATTGCCGCTTCTTGCTCGGGGTGAGCAGCCAGGTTGCTACGATCAGAAAGATCGGAATCAGGAATGGTAGAAATACTGCATCGAAGATGAAGGTGGCAGCGCCGATCACACCGATCACTCCCAGATCCCAGGCTGGAAAAAACTCCCAGACCAGGGCGCAAACGACCAGGCAGACATGTCCACCAACAAAGGTCACGATCGGAATCACGATAGCCAGGACCAGTACTGCCAGAACCGTGTAGACTGCGGCCGTGAACGTGTAGGACGATACCGTCTTCAGAAATCTCTTCATATCTTTCCGAATTCCTGCCCTAGTGGACAGGGTCCATCTTCTACGTCCGACTAAGGACGCCAGGATTGGGCGAAAGCCCATCTTCCCTGGTGGACTGTTAAATTACCGAAGGGCTTGTAACCAAGCCAAGACCTTATCCTTGTCAGAACTACCATCGATACCACACTTCGGGCAGACATGAACCGGCAGGCTTTCCTGCTCGTTCAACCAAGCCTTGAGCAAAGCTTTGATGTTGCTCACGGTCAGGGCAAGACCGGCCACACTGACCAGACTTGGAAATACGATTGTGGTGCCCGTATCGCACAGACAGTGCAAATTCACACCGTCAGGCATTGATGTGTCACCAAAACCGTGCCATCCCATGATGAAGTCGCTACCCGTGGTATGTACCAATTGCAAATATGGCATGTCTTTCCTATCTTTCTTTATTGCTCGGCCCGTTCGACGGACCTTGGCTCTGTAAAGCCGTGTTGTAAAAAACTTCGTCCCCCACCAGAAATAATATTTCTCAGGGAACTTGTTCCCGTCTTGACCCCAACAAGTTGGGTAAGAAATATTCATCTCTGGTAGGGCCCTGAACCGACGACTCGCTAGAGACGTCTGGTTCAGGGTAGGGCCCGGAACCGTGAATGGTTCCGGGCGAGTGGGGAAGGTTCAGCTTCGTGGCCGAAGCTCGAAGGGCTTGCCTGGCCACCAGAGTGCGAAAATAATCGGCTCGGTCAACAAGGCCGGAATGGAGGTCAGGAGTATACAGCCAAGACCACGCCCGACCCAGACATCATAACTGGTGGGTAAGGGCCAGGCAGCTAGCGTGGCCGTGGCCAGAATTGACCAGACAGCGATCAGAACGACCGTTACCCAGACCCGCGGAATCTGTTCGAAGAGCCAATACTTCATGACTCCTCCTGCGGCGCTTCCAAACGCCGATACCGTGGACCATCGTTGACCGCCACCTTGAACCCGGTCCAAGTGGACCAGATGAGCAAGGCTTCATCGATCAGCGGAATCGGGTCGACCAGAATCAGGTCAGCTCCGAGCAAAAGGCCTGAGATGAGCAAGAAGCCCATCTGCAACCAGCGCGGCTGGCGAACCAACCAGCGCTTGAGCCAGTTCAGCTCGGTCAGCATCTTTTCCTGCTGTTTCTCAGTCATCTCGTTTCCTTTCTTATTGAATGTAATTTTTCTCCCACCAGAAACGATATTTCTTAATACTTCTCAGGGAATTTATTCCCGTCTTGATTTAAAACCCCAACAAGTTGGGTAAGAAATATTCATCTCTGGTAGAACATTGTCATCTACTCGACAATATGTTAAATTACATTTGTATGGATCAAGATAACGCTCTACAACAAGTACTTGATACTGTTGAATTTATTAAAGATAATGCGGCTTCAAAGGATGATCTGCATGAGTTAGAATCTCACATGACCTCGAAGGATGATCTCTCTTTTGAAATCTCTAACTTAAAAGGTGAGCTGGGTACTGAAATTAAGGAAGTAGTAAATGAAGCAAAATCTGAAATCATTACCCAAGTCGACGGTTTCATTAGTTTACACAATAAACTCGAGACTGAACTTATTGCTTTGCAATCTAAATATGAACGACTCGAATCACAGTTACAACAGATAGCTCAACATGTCCAGCTAGAGTTACGATAAATATTTGTAAAGATTCGAACCACCGCCTACATGGCGGTTTTTTGATCCCCTACCAGAGGATTTAAGAAATTTTTCTTAGCCAGTTCATCTGGCGTCTGACAGTCAGACCGGGGATAAACCCCGTTAGAAAAATCTCTTAACATCTCAGGTGGGGCCCTGAACCGACGGCTCGTTAGAGATGTCTGGTTCAGGGTAAATTTGGAATCGCGAGTGCGACTCCGGTGTCGTACGTGTAAGCTACACGTTTTGTAGGAAACGGTGCACGCGCTGTTGTGCGTGTACAACCTTTTCCATGCTGATGATCCAGGCCTCGCAAACCATTTCGCGAACACCCAGCTCCTTGGGGTCTGGCACCGTCACTCTGGACCAGATCCGACAGACCTGACCACAGCGAAGCTTGTGTTGCTCCACGACCAGAACCATCTGATCGTAGAAGAACAAGACGCTGAAAACCAGGCACAGCCCGATCGTCCAGGCTTCGGCTCGAAGCATCATGGCACAGATGTCAGAGACCATCTCCGGCACTGGCATGACACAGCCGAACACCAGCCAGAAGTTCAACACCACCACCACGGCAGCAATCAGCATTTTCGTGCTCATTTCAACTTCCTCCTCTACTTCTGCGTTAACGGCTTGGTTTACTTCGCGGATCGAAACCAGCGTCGAATCCGGAAAATCCGGTAATAGACGCGGTTGTAGATTCTGATCAAATCGATGGTCATGACCACTCCTTGTTGTTTGAAAATTGTTTCCCCCTCTTTAATTTACAAATATTCGGATCATTCGAATGCCATTCGAATTTCATTAGGATCGCTATTTCTAAACTAGAGAGGGTCTGCGAACATACGCGGCGTTCGCAGTTAGAGCTGGTAAGAACCAGCCCACGCAATATACTTCTTCTACTTCCTGAACCCGAGGCAAAGCCAGTCACTGAACCCTGGCCAGAGCCTGGAAATCAGTAGACTGACACAGACGTCCAGAAACATTACCAAAGCTGGGACAAAGGCGTACAAGATCGGAAAGTCCCAATCCAGCAGACATCCGATCCAGATAGCAACGGCAGCCACGTTGGCTACGAGCAGCACTGTACCCAAGATGCAAAGACCAACGATCGTGCACATGACTTTTGCCACGATCCCGAAGCAAACCAACTGTTGACGAATACTCACGTCGGCTCCTTTCAATTCCTACGGGTGGTAGCCTGTGGAGCTGGCGACCTTGCCCAAGGTGTTGTTCAGGTTGCCGCACGAGTAGCGGCGCTCGTAGATCTGATACATGGCAAATGCCATGCAGTAGATCACGATTTCGACACAGACAGACAGGATCTTGCTCATCTTTCCTCCGTTTAGATTGTATCCCACCAGGGGTATCCAAGGAAAGTTTCAAGTAACAAGGTTCAAGGATCAAGGATGGAAAATATCGCGATATCTTCCTAACTTGATACTTGCCTGCCCACCGAAGCCTTGGCGAAGGTGGGTTACTTGAGACATGATACTTGTTTGAATAACTCTGGTGGAGCCTCGAACAGGGTTCGAGGCACGTGCCAGCAAGGACTGCTGGGCTTTGAAAGGATCAGGTCAGGGCCTTGACCATGACGTCGCGAACGGCGACCAGGTCATCCAGACCGAGCCGTTGGCCGCGTGGCGAACCAGCGATACCATCATGGCCACCAGCCAAAAGATTGCCATCGTCGTCGGTGTCCGTCCAGACGGACTGGACGATCTCCCGACAGGACACACCCTCGACCGGATCAGCCAGACTGATCGTGCAGCCGCCATGTCCCAGGTTGAGCGAAACCACTGCCTGGGCCACCTGACCGTCAGGAGTGACGTAGAGGTGGTTGACGAAGTCCGTCTGATTCCGAACAATCCGGACGACCACCCCGTCGACCAATTCGACGAAAGAGGAGCTGTTCAGGTGAGTCTCCTCACCCTGGAACTCCATCCCAGCCTCGATCAGATCATGGTCACCGTTCAGGATAGCCATGATCGCAGCCGCAGCTGCCTTGATCTCCGTGGTCACGTCGAGTACCGCACCACCCCGTGGGGCGAACAGCCGGTGATCCTTGCTCCAGGCCCAGAAGGCGTAGAGCCGGACGACGTCCTCGACACTGGCCTTGGACTGACCAAGCTTGTGGGCGCCATTGACGTCCACGAACGCAGCCAGGTTCCAGAAGCCATCAGCCTCGGACTTGTTGCCCAGGATGGCCATGCAGCCACCCAGGGTGTCCAGGTCGAAATGGCTCAAGCCGACCAGGTCGACCCCCTGACCACAGCCGTTCTCGGCCAGACAAGGCGCCGGGTTGTTCGACCGTAGCCCATGATGGGCCAGAGTCAACAGCGACCCTTCGACCACACGGTTGCCATACTCAGCCTCGACTGTGGCTGAAGGATTTCCCTCAAGACACTCCTTGAGGGTGTCCGGGTTGGAACAGATAAAGAAACGAATGTTGCCCATGAATCCTCCTTGTTGGACATTTTAAAAATCTGGAAACTACTCCCACCAGAGTTTCTGAATTACTTCAGAAACTCTGGTAGGGCCCTGTACCGACGGCTCGTTAGAGACGTCTGGTACAGGGTGGAGGCCTCGAACAGTGTTCGAGGCACGTGCCAGCAAGGACTGCTGGACTTTGTTGAGTTGAATGAACTAGGCGGCGTCCTCGAGATCCATCAGATCCTCGAGAAGCAGATCCTGGAAGTCGTCTTCCAGACTGATTGGGATTGCGGCCAAATGTCGAGTAGCCTCACCCCATGGAACCGAGTGAACCACTGGCCAGCGTTGTGCACACCGATAGCGCTTCCAGCTATTCCAGGCCTGGTTATCTTTCCCGTACTCTTCCTGCCAGAGGCGATACGAGTCGTGGCTCTCACGAACCCTGACCCTGATCTCCTCCAGCTCGAACTCTTCCTGGAGATCCTCAACCCGAGGGTGCTTCTGCCGGAAGTACTCCAGTGAAAGCTGTTCACGACCACTGCCTTTGCCAAAACCCCAGGAGCGACGGATGTCGTACTCGTTCCAGCCGTCTTCCTCGTCCCAGAAGCCGTAAGGATCATTGTCCTCCCAGGAGTTGTCGTCGATCGACCACTCATCGTTGAGGCCGTCGGCGTAGGGATCACCCCAGTCGTCGTCCATGCGATCCCAGTCGTCCAGATCATCGTCGTCATCATCGTACTCGTCGAAATCCTCCCAGGCCATGGACCGGTCACGGTAGTGCCAGTCCCAGTCATGGTCGAAGTCCGGATCGGACACGTCAACGAAGGGCTCGTTGAACTCGAGCATCTCCTGCTCGAACAGGACGTCGAAGGGCAGACCTGCTTCGTGCCAGGCCATCCAGGCTTCGACATCTTCGAGACCGTCGGTCTCGGGTCGCTCGATCTCGTCTCGATCGAACATGCCGTACCAGCCATAGGGCACGTCAAACGACCACTGCTTGGCCACTTGCGCCTTGGACTGTGCGGCGATGACGCTCGGCCGATACTGGGTGCGATAATACGCCTTCCAGCAGGTCACCTCACCGTGACCGAAGTCGTTATAGGCGATCGTCCGCAGATGATCTTCCGCAGACTTCAACTCGGCCAGTTCGAACCTCTCCTGGACTTCCAGGTCCTGGTCGAACTCGTCGTCGTCCTCGTCGTCGTCCAGGTCGTCGATCAGGTTGCCGTTGATGTCGTAGC
The DNA here is from genome assembly GCA_043811105.1 of Candidatus Uhrbacteria bacterium. Lineage (GTDB taxonomy): Bacteria > Patescibacteriota > Patescibacteriia > UBA9934 > CAZDDW01 > CAZDDW01. The sequence goes on along the minus strand of JBDRNK010000087.1, from coordinate 32,262 downwards.
CGTGATCGAGCAGGTACTCGTCTGCGGCGTCGATCAGGTCGGGCAACTCACCGTCCTGCCACAGACCTTCGCCGTCAGCGATCTGCTCGACGTCGACCCTCGGACCACAGACCCGACAGAGGCCCTTGGGGACCTCACGCCCGGCCAGCGGTGGCATCTCGTCGAAGCCAATCGCCTTGCAGGCCTCGATCCAATCCTCTGTTCCGCCGTGGGTGGCCACGACCTGGTTGAAGGTCAACAGGTTGAACATCGCCGTCGAATGCGGCGCTGCTCCCAGAGCGCTTGCGTAACCCGGTGTCGCTGTCATCAAACATCTCCTTCAGCAATACATGTTTTTATAGATCTTCACCACCAGCAACAACGCTGGTGATGTATTTTCTTTGCTGGCCCCGAGTGGATTCGAACCACCTTTGTCCTATATCTAGTTTACTAGAATATTACAGGGCCTTAAGCTGAGTTTTCACTCAGAAATCTGGGAGTGATGTGAACTTAGTGAACGCTGCAAGCAGCAGATATAAGCTCGTGAGCTTAACTATGACTATAGAGCAAGCCTAAGCCTGGTCTGATTAAGCCTGTTAAGCTCACCGCACCTCTCAGGCATAAGCCCTACTGGTAACGGTTTATCTATCCCCCGTAGCTCCTTCAGGAGCGAAGGGGGACTCTCCCCCCAGGTTTCTGAGTGAAAAAAATAAACAGACCTGTTTACCTCGGAAAGAGATCTACACATCCGTTTTGGGTAGAAAGTAGATAGTAGAGAGTAGAAAGGAGCTTATATAAGCTTATTCCTTTCTACCTTCTACTTTCTACTCTCTACTCTTTGCCTTATCCCCGGCCAGGGCTCTCTCACAAGATTATTTTTGAATCATCTTTTACTAGTATAGCACCAAAATATAGTTTTGTCAAGACCTGACAAACAACACTATTTACTAAAATAAGCCCAAAATCAGGGCTTAATTTTGACTTAACTTGGTCAAATCTTACAAAAAATTCTGAATATCTTTAATACCTAGTTCCCTTGCCTCCCCCTCATTATCATACCCCCAGTTATGCTCCTTGCTAAAAGTGAAGCCGCCGAAGTGTTCATTTTTCCCCCCTTGATCGGCCGTGACCACGAAACCTGGGTTGCTGATCATATTGTTCCATCCACTCTTCCTCGATTTCAAATTGTCCAATCGGGGCATGACGATAATAAAAATTTTTATCGCGAATTAATGACAGCAAATAATCAGCTGCGTCTTCTGGAGTTATTATGTCATCTGGAAGTTGCTCTCGTTTCATTAATTCTTGTACATATCTTTTGGCAACTTCAGGCCCTCTTTCAAAAGCCTTATCAAGATGTACGGCCAAATAAAAAGGTGGAACGAATTGATACTCATATGCCAAATCATGAGTAATCTCTGCCTCACCCCAACGTTCAATCGCTTCGGCATAAAGAAAAACCGCTTTAGCCAGCATCTTTGAACCGATTCGGTCAGGGAACATATTATATTCGTATTCCGTTAAATGAATGATCCGTCGGACACTATCTAAAAGACATTCACGCGTGGCAACAACCTCGTCATCGGTCGCGTATAATTCATTTAAAGTAAAGTCACGAGTTTGTAAATATCGATCGACATCTTTCATTTTTTCTACTGAATCTCGGCCTTGCCCTTCAATAACAGCGGAAAAATCTTCAGGTGAATATTCTTGTGCCAAATAGTCATCCATCCCTGGTTCCGGTTCTTCTTCAGAAAACCGAATCAGATCAACATCACGGGGCTGATAAGCCGGATCGATTCCCAAACTTCGCAAAAGAAGCGATCTGGCTGCTCCGCCTTTATACCCATAACCAGCAGGGAGTCGTTTTTGACTAAAATGATTATTTACCGTGATTCGATAATTTCCATCTGCATCTTCGATAATTTTTGAAGTATCGATTCCATATTCATTTAAAACCTCGAGTACCTCTTGATCACGAATCACGTTTTCGCGCTGTTCAACCTGATTCCGCATCTGTTCCTGCTGTTCAACAGAAACATTTACCACTTCCGGATGCATTTTTTTCCAAACTTCCAATAATCGCTCAGCAAACGAACGTTCGCAAACTTCCGCCATTGGTCTCACTTCTCGTCGATCCATAATTCTATTTTTTATTCAAAATTTTTTTTACTTCATCCAACTTCAGTTGTTTTTTTCTCTCATTATTATCATACCCCCAATTCCAATCTCCCCCATACATGAAGCCGCCGAATTCTTTGTACAGATCAACAGCCCGGTCTGACTCTTGAACGTAAATGCGTTTGCCCGCCCGTTCAGAAATAATTACTGGCGTGCGCTTCTTGTAATGCTTAGCAGCCATTCGTGAAACCAAAGATCGAATATGCGCTTGGTCATCAGCAGAATGCATTATTTGAAAACCGTTCCATTCTTGACGATCTTTCCAAGCTCGCTCAGCAGCTTGGCGCGATTCTTCAGTTTCTGTTGGCAACCCTAGTTTGTTCTCAATTATTTCCTTGTGCTCTTCAAACTGTTCTATTTCTTTAGTTGAATATCCGTTCTCGATCAAGGCCCAGATATAGCCCTCATCCCACAACCCTGTTGCTCGAACCATTTTTGCATTGTATCCAAGATCATCCAGTTCCTGATCTGACAGTTCGACCAAATTCAAAAACTGCTCTAACGAACTAGGCAACACATGACCTTCAGAGTCGTGGGCGCGATCTAGATCTGTGTAACGATGATGATCAATGATAATTAATTCTTTGCCAAGATTGCGAATTTGCTCTTCGATTTCAGGTCCTGGCATTTCGACAACAATTACTGTTGAGCAATCTGATTTCTTAACCAAATCCAACACCCCAGACTCGTCTTCAAGTCGAGCACCATGTGGTTGCTTGGAGCGATGCACTTGCATCTTGATCGCATCACCAAGCTCAGCAATCGTGTAAGCCTCTTCATCATTTACTGGCACGATGAGGAGGGTGTTTGTTCTTTTAATCTTTTCCATAATGTAGAGGAAGGCTTTAGCCTTCCATTTTGAAATGGAACCCTAAAGGGTTCCGCTACATTTTTTTGATAGCTATCCAAACAGGTTCGTCTCCCAATTTCAGATCTGTCGAATGTTCAAGATTGGTTTTTTCTGTTTTTAATTCTTTGGCCAAAGTGCCGGACAAGATTGCTTCTTGGTGCTCTTGTAAAGTCAGCTGAACCTGTTCAGCATCGCTAACAACATACAACTCAATCGAATCTTCAATAGTCAGACCGGCTTCTTTGCGCAACCCATTGACCTTGCGCACAATTTCTCGCACATAGCCTTCGCGTTTTAGTTCCGGAGTCAACTCTGTATCAAGTTCAACAGCAAAATCTCCAGCAGTGGCAAAAACAACTTCTTTGATATTAACTTCGTCTTTGATCAACTCAAGTAAACTATCGTCGAGAGCTTTCATGCCACGAACAGTTGCTTTTGCCAACGGTTGCTTAACCGCCAACTGTTTTTCTTCACGCTGTTTTAAAGCTTCAGAAACCACTCGACGCACTTGATCCATTTGATCAAGCAGATCCTGGTTAATCAACTTTTCATCAGCCACTGGCCAATCTTCAAGATGAACCGATTGTTTTTCTCCACCGATTTGTCGATAAATATCCTCAGAAATAAACGGAGTAAACGGAGCCATTAATTTTGTTACTTCAATCAAACAATGCCGCAAGGTAACCATGGCTTCTGTCCGAACCCGCTCATTCTCACTCTTAAATCGATCACGACTGCGACGAACATACCAGGTTGATAGGTCCGTAACAAAATCAGCAATTGCCCGAGCCGGTTCAGTTACTTTGTAACCATCCAACCATTTGGTTGAATCAGCAATAAGGCTATTCAGTCGAGATAAAATCCATTGGTCAAGAATGTTGACACACTTGCGGGTGTCATTCCCATCCGAAACACCATACTTCTGTTCATACATCTGATAAAAAGTCTTAACGTTCCAAAGAATGTTAAATACTTTTTTCACAATCGTATCAACATCGCGCTCATCATAATTCTTAGATTCACCCGGCTGATTAACTGTATACATCCACCAACGCACAGCATCAGCTCCATACTTATCAATTTGCTCCATTGGTTCAACCACATTACCAATTGACTTAGACATCTTCTTGCCCTTAGCATCGAGTAAATGTCCAAGACAAATACAATTTTTGTAAACCAAGCCCTTATCAAGAAGAATACCTACAGCGTGCAAAGTGTAGAACCATCCACGAGTCTGATCAATCGCTTCTGAAATATAATCACCAGGAAACTGCTGACCAGAATCAATCAACTCTTTATTTTCAAATGGATAGTGCCATTGGGCAAAAGGCATGCAACCGGAATCAAACCAAACGTCACACACATCTTCGACTCGATGCATTTCTTTCTGACACTTTGGACATTCAATAGTGTAGTCATCAACAAAAGGTCGATGCGGATCAAAATTTTCCAAATCAAGATCTTGTTTGGCTTTGTCCTTGAGTTCCTCGTAGGATCCGATACAGTCCATGTGACCACACTCACAACACCAAACCGGCAATGGTGTACCCCAGTAACGTGAACGTGAAAAAGCCCAATCCTTAACCTCTCGTAACCATTCACCAAATCGGCCGTCTTTAATATGATCCGGCTCCCAATGGATCTTGTCATTCTCAGTTAATAATTTGTCGCGCAAAGAAGACATGCGAATATACCAAGAATCCATGGCGTAATAAATCAACGGAGACTTACAACGCCAGCAAAATGGATATGTGTGTGTAATTTTTTCTTCTTTGAGTAACAGACCGCGAGTTCGAAGGTCTTCAGTGATACCAGCATCAGCTTTTTTTACATAAACCCCAGTAAATGGCCCTGAACCTTCAATAAACTTCCCGTCAGGAGCAATCATGTGAAATTTCGGCAAGCCGATCTCATTTCCAAGTTCAAAGTCTTCAGCACCATACATCACGGCTGTATGAACGATTCCCGAACCATCTTCTGTAGAAACAAAATCCGCAGCCACCACATAATGTGCCTTACCTTCAATCCCGGCTGCTTGTCGTGCTTCTTCCCAATACGGAAACAACGGCTCGTACTCAACTCCTAACAATTCAGACCCTTTCACTTCTTCAATAATTTCAAAATCAGCACCAAGAGCTGCTTCAGCTCGCGAACGCGCCAGCCACAAAAATTCATTACCTTGTTTGACTTTTACGTAATCAACATCTTGACCAACAGCCAAAGCAGTATTTGAAATCAAGGTCCAAGGTGTTGTTGTCCAAGCCACCAAAAAAGTGTCGGCATGATCCTTTACTTTGAATTTAATGTAGACAGCAGGATCCTCAACTTCTTTATATCCTTGTGCAACTTCGTGCGAAGACAAAGAAGTTCCACAACGTGTACAGTATGGCAAGACTTTATAATCTTGATACAACAGATCACGTTCCCATACCTGCTTAATAATCCACCACAAACTCTCAATGTATTCTGGTTTATAAGTAATGTATGCATTATCAATATCCAACCAATAAGCAATTCGTTTGGTCATACCAATCCATTGATCTAAATATTTCCAAACACTTTCTTTACACTTTTCGTTGTATTCCTTTATCCCATACTCCTCAACCTCTTTCCGACAAGACAAACCTAACTGCTTTTCCACTTCCAATTCAACCGGCAACCCTTGAGTATCCCAACCACCCTTGCGTCCGACGTGATAGCCACACATAGTTTTGTAGCGAGGAATAATGTCTTTAAACGCCCGAGCCTCAACATGATGAATTCCTGGCTTACCGTTAGCTGTTGGTGGCCCTTCATAAAAAACAAATTCACCCTGAGGCGAATCCTTAGATAAAGTTTTTTCAAAAATCTTTTCTGCTTCCCAAAACTTGAGTATTTCCTCTTCCATTTTGGGAAAATTAGATCTTCCGTCTGACATATGATATATATAGTTATGATTGACATGCTACCAGGATTAGCAAGCTAAATCAAGCTAGATTTGTTATAATAATATCATATGAAAAAACCAACTATTTATCTTGGAGCCGATCATGCAGGCTGGGAAGCCAAGGAAAAAGTCAAAAAAGTTCTGGAAAAAAAGAAATATCCGGTAGTAGATATGGGTAACCAAAATCTGGTTGATGATGATGATTACCCGGATTTCGGCCATGCTGTAGCCAAACGAGTAGTATCTGACCCGGGCAGTGTTGGAATTGTTTCCTGTGGCAATGCTCAAGGAATTTGTATTGTGACCAACAAAGTCAAAGGAATTCGAGCCGCGGTCGGCTTTTCCGAATATGCTGCAGAAACCAGCAAGACCGATGATGATGCCAATGTTCTGTGTTTGCCCGGAAGAATACTGTCTGAAAAAGAGGTTGAGGAAATTGTCCTCAAGTGGTTGGAAACGGAATTTAGCGGTGCAGATCGACATAAGCGTCGTTTGGAAAAAGTGAAAGAAATAGAAAACGAAGAATATGATTGCAAACATTGAAATCATTCCAACAATCTTGGTTAATACTCAAAGCGAATTTGAGCAACGTTTGGCTTTAGTTGAACAACATGTCCATACTGTTCAGGTGGATATTCTTGATGGTTCAATGTTTAACCAATCAAGCTGGTTTGATCCAGAGGTTGTTGGTTCATACAAAACTAATCTTCGTTTCGAACTTCATTTAATGGTTGAAAACCCTTTACCGATTATTGATGCTTGGGCAAAGCATGTTCCCGGCACTGTTCGAGCAATAATTCACGCTGAACTTGATCGACCGCTTGGGACGCTGATTGAGCTGATTCACCAAAACGCCAAACTGGAGGCAGGAATTGCTTTGAATCCGGAAACACCGATCGACGAAATCCATCATATTATTGAACATCTTGATGAAATATTAGTCATGGGCGTTCATCCAGGGGTTAGTGGACAAGGGTTGGGTGATTCCAGGTGTGGAATCAGCGACACAGTGATTTTTGAAAAAATTCAACGCATCCACGACCGATATCCAAATATCATTTTAGGGGCTGACGGCGGTGTTGATCTTGAAACTTTGCCTGAATTTGTGCGCCACGGTGTCGGTCGATTAAATATTGGTAGCGCTATTTTTGAAACGAACGACCCTGTGGACTCAATCAGAAAGTTGCAAGAGTTAGCAATAAATGTGATCTAGATCAAAAAAACCTTCTGTGGTATAATAGCCATCGAGTAAATTTATATTCAAAATTAAAAAAAGGTTATATGACAAAGCGACTTTTTATCGCTCTTCTCGTTCTAGGCATCGCCTTCGGTTTTGGTGCCTACAATCTTAATGCAGTACGCGCTAATAGTATGGTCTCGGTTGACTCTCTTTCATCAGGAGACTTAATTCGAGGCGAAACTTTCCCGGCTGTTTATTACTATTCCGTTGACGGAACTCGATACGTCTTTCCAAATGACAAAGCTTATTTCACTTGGTATGACAATTTCGATGATGTTAAATGGGTTTCTGATGCTGATCTAACAACAATTCAGATCGGTGGTAATGTAACCTACAAACCAGGTTCACGCATGGTTAAAGTAAATAGTGCACCAGACACTTATGTAATTGATAAGGGTGGCAGTCTCCATCATGTTGGTTCTGAATCTGCAGCAGTAGCACTATACGGCAGTGACTGGAATACTCATATTGATGATATTCCTGATGGTTTCTGGGCTAACTATTCAGTCAGTGGTCAAACTGTAAATTCAACTGCTGATTATAATATGGAGGCTGTTGCCACTGCTTCACCAACTATCAATACTGACAAGAGTTTAGTTGCCCCAGCTGATATTGATGTTTCCAGTGCTGGATATTCTGATATTGAAGTAACCATTAGTGCTGGTAGCAATGTTCGTTGGGACAATCTGGATAGCGAAAGCCATACAGTAACTTCTGATGATTTAACTTGGGGATCCGGAACTATGGCTGAAGGTGTAAAATATATTAAGAGATTCAACGAAGCTGGAACATATACTTACTTTGACAGTTACGATCCAAGCAACACCGGAACGATTATTGTTGAATAGTAGGGACCGACAAGCGTAAGCTTGTCATGGTCAGACAAAATATAAGCGGGGTCACTCCTGTCCTCCGAAGCTCCGATAGGAGCGTAGGGGGATGACCCCGCTTTTTAGTTCTTTAATATACTTCAAACGGACTTTATGTCCGGAGTGAATTCGGACGCCAGATAAACTGGCTTAGAAAAATTCACGATTTGTGCTAAAATAGGAATGTTATGCCCGGCAGGAAAACTTTAAATATTTAGTTGTCGGGTGTAGTTTGGAAAGGCTGCTAAGCACACCAACCGCTGTTGGTTTTTAGCTTGGTTCGTAAACAAGCCACATATAAAAAGTTTAAAGTTTTACTGCCGGGTATGCACGACAACAAGCTAAAACAACTTGAGGCTAAAGCACATGAAATTCGGATTGATATGATGAAAATGCTGGCCAAGGCTGGAAGCGGTCATTCGGCTGGTCCTTTGGGCTCAGCTGACATCTGGACTGCTTTTTATTTTCATGTCCTTAAACATGATCCAAAGAACCCTGATTGGAAAAAGCGTGACCGCTTGTTCTTGTCTGCCGGACACTACTGCCCGGTTCAATACGTATGCATGGCTCATGCTGGATATTTTCCGATCAAAGAACTCGACACTCTTCGCCAGTTCGGATCTCGACTGCAGGGACATCCTGAACGAACTCGTTTACCTGGAATTGAAAACACCTCAGGCCCTCTTGGTGATGGAATCGCTCAAGCGGTTGGCTGTGCCTTGGTGGCCAAGATGGACAAAGCTCGCTGGCACACTTATTGTTTTATCAGCGATGGAGAGCTTGAGTGCGGGATCGATTGGGAGGCTTTCTTGGTTGCACCAAAATTCGGACTGAACAATCTGACAGTGGTTCTAGATCGCAACAACATTCAGATCGATGGCAACACTGAGGATGTTTGTCCGTTAGAACCATTGCGCGATAAGTTCGAAGCCTTTAACTGGCACGTGATTGAAGTCGATGGGCACAACATTCGTGAATTTGTTGACGCGGTAGGTGAAGCCAAATCTATTCAGGAACGTCCGACAATTATTATCTGCCACACCATTCCAGGCAAAGGTGTTGATTTTATGGAAAACGATCATCTCTGGCACGGTAAGCCACCAAGGGAGGGTGAGGAGTTGAAAAAGGCCTTGAAGTCACTGAATTCTCAGGGACTTTAGTCCCGTACTGATATCAGACGCCATCAGAGATGGCTGGGAAAAATTCTTCTAACGGATATCTGATCCGGTCTGAAACTCAAACGCCGCTAAAGCGGCTAGGAAATATGTCTATAAACCCACAAGCAAAATTGAAATCTAAATTATTTGATCCAAAAATCAAAATGGTTCCAACCCGCAACGGATATGGCGAAGGGTTGGTTGAGGCTGGACGACGCGATAAAAATGTAGTTGTCCTTTGTGCTGATCTAACTGAGTCCACTCGTTGCGAAGATTTTAAAGTAGCTTTTCCGGACCGCTTTGTACAACTGGGAGTTCATGAGCAATTACTAGCAGCCATGGGTGCTGGAATGGCATTAGCTGGCAAAGTACCATTTATCTCAAGCTATGCCGCATTTAGTCCTGGACGAAATTATGAACAAATTCGTACTTGTATTGCTTTGTCTGAAACAAATGTTAAGATTGCGGGAGCACATGCCGGAGTATCAGTTGGACCTGATGGTGCAACTCACCAAATGCTAGAAGACATCGCCTTAATGCGAACCCTACCAAACATGACTGTCTTGGTTCCTTGCGACGCCATTGAAACAAAGAAAGCAACCGTCGCTGCGGCTAAAATCAAAGGTCCGGTTTATATCAGATTTACTCGAGCTGCTTCTCCGGTTTTTACAACCAAAGCCACCCCATTCAAAATCGGACGCGCAGAAACTTTACGAAAAGGCAAAGATGTAACCATCATCGCCTGTGGCCCGATCGTTTACGAAGCACTGAAAGCAGCAGAACAACTTCGAAGCGAAAACATAGATGCTCGGGTAATCAACTTGCATACGATCAAACCGATTGATACCAAAGCAATTATTAAAGCCGCTAGCGAAACTGGAGCAATTGTTACCGCAGAAGAACATATGATTGCTGGAGGGCTTGGTAGTGCAGTAGCTGAAGTGCTTTGTGACTGCTGCCCCACCCCTTTTGAACGAATCGGTATCGATGACAGCTTTGGACAATCCGGATCGCCTGAAAAATTACTTAACTATTTTGGACTAACCGCACCGCATATTGTAAAAGCGGTGCACCGAGTATTAATAAAAAAATCAAAAAATAAAAAAATAATAAAATAAGCACTGAACATATTTTCTTAATTTCTTAGTTTCTTATGTACGATCTAATCACCATCGGCGATATCAAACTTGATACTTTCGTCACCCTTCCTCCAAGCAAAAAAACCAAACTTCTAAAACGCGAAGGCTGGCTAAGTTTGGCTTATGGCGCCAAAATCCCAGTTACAGATTTTGAAGAACAAATCGCCGGCAGTGCTCCGAATGTGGCTGTTGGTGTTTCTCGTTTAGGATACAAAACAGCAATCTATAGTGTAATGGGTGGAGATGATACCACTGTCTTGGCATATGCAAAACTTCAAGATGAAAAAGTAGATACACAGTATATTGAAACCAAACCAGGTATGCCCTCAAGTTACTCAGCGGTAATTAATTATCAAGGTGAACGAACAATCCTGGCCAGCCACCAGCCTTTTCATTATCATCTACCGAAAATACAAAAACCTGAATGGATATACATCGGTGAATTAGGGAACCGTTATGAAGAAATGTATCAACAAGTTATTGATTACATTAAAAAAGATGGGGTAAAATTGGCAATTAATCCCGGGGCAATACAACTAAGTGAAAAGAAACAAATCCTTTTTGATTTGATTTCCGAAACCGACCTGCTGATTGTTAATAAAAATGAAGCCAAGGCCTTGGCCAATAACACTCGCAAAGATGGAATTGAATACCTGATCCACCGATTATGGAAACTTGGTCCAGAAATCGTGGTCATTACCGATGGGGCTAATGGAACTTATGTTTTCAACGGAATTCACACCACTCATTGCCAGGTTTTTCCAGCCAAGGTCAAGGAAATGACCGGGGCCGGTGACTCTTTTGCTGCCGGTTTCTTAGGGGCACTTTTAGCCAACAAGGAGGTCGGTGAAGCTGTGCGTTGGGGTAACGCTAATTCAGCTTCAGTAATTCAATATGTTGGACCACAACCCGGCCTACTGACACGAGGTAAAATCAATACTCGTTTGAAAAAACATAAAACAATAATACCGAAACAATTATAATATGAAAGGATACGTTTGCCCACTTTATATCTTGCCTTTTGATCATCGTTCGACTTTTGCTCAAAAATTGTTGGATTTTGGATATCCAGTGAAGGAAAAGGACAAGGTACAAGTAACAAGGTACAAAAAAATAGTCTTTGATGCATACGAACTGGCAATGAAACAGGCTCATTGCTCTTCTTGTTTAGGGTTGTTAGTTGACCAAGAATTCGGAAGTTCAATTCTAAAGGATGTAAAAAAGAAACAATATAATTTTGCCATGCCGGTAGAGGCAAGTGGAAAAAAGATTTTTAATTTTCAGTTTGGAAATCAGTTTGGCCACGAACTTATTAAGTACGAGCCAACTTTCGCCAAAGCTTTGGTTCGATACAATCCAGCAAATAAGGCCGATAATGTTGTTCAACTAAAACGACTTAAAAGACTGAGTGACTTCTGTGAAAAGAATGCCCAGCGCTTTATGCTGGAAGTTTTAATACCGCCCACAGAAAGTCAACTCAAAAAAGCCAAAGGAGATCAACATCGATTTGACCAAAAGACCAGACCCGGCCTGATGGTAAAAATAGTTCAAGAAATGCACCAGGCTGGAATCGAGCCAGACGTTTGGAAAATTACAGGTGTGGAAACCAAAAAAGATTGGGAGATGATATCAAAAGCCATCAGGGGAGAACGGAAACGTCGTGCGGTTAGTATCATTGTCCTTGGTCGTGGTGGTGATAAAGAACAGGTTGATCTTTGGATTAAGACCGCGGCCTCGACCGGACTAGTTAATGGCTTTGCCATCGGACGAACCATCTTTTTCAAACCACTTGAAGATTATCGGGACAAAAAAATAAAAAGAGCTGAAGCAGTTGAACAGATCTCTCAGAACTATCTACGTTTTATTAATCTCTGGCGGGAAAATGCTAAGAATAAAAAAGATACTTGTGTATGCCCGATGTAATCACTATTGGATCCGCAACTCGCGATGTTTTCCTAATATCCAAAGATATTAAAATAATTCGCTCGGACAAATCTAAAACCGGTGCTCTAGAGTGTGTTAATCTTGGTTCAAAAATTGAGATTGATCAAAAAGTTTTAACCACGGGCGGCGGAGCGACCAATGCGGCAGCAACTTTTGCTTCACTTGGTTTTGATACAGCTACAATCGCTCGTGTCGGAGATGATTCTCCAGGCCGCGGCCTGATCGAAGAACTAACTAAATATAAAATTAAGACTGATTTAATCCGAACAGTCAAAGGTGGCGACACGGCTTATTCTGTTTTACTAACCGCACCAACTGGTCAGCGCACTGTTCTGGTTCACCGTGGAGTCTCAGCCACTTTCTCTGCCAAAGATATTCCCTGGAACAAACTCAAGGCCAACTGGTTGTATCTAACTTCTTTGGGCGGCAACTTGACTTTGGCAAAAAAAATAATCAAAGAAGCATACAAAAAAAATATTCAGGTTGCTTACAACCCAGGAATGAAAGAAATTGCTAAAGGCTGGCGCGCCTTTATTCCGCTTTTGCCAATGTTGTCGATTCTTAACATGAATCTGGAAGAAGCCTCGACTCTGACCGGCAAAAAAGAGATCAAAGAAATCGCTCGTGCCTTTACCAAATATAATCTGATTTTACTTATCACCGACGGAGCCAACGGTAGCTATGCTTGCTTGGGAGATGAACATTGGTTTGCCAAGGCAAGCAAATCAAAAGTCGTTTCACGAACCGGAGCCGGTGATGCTTACGGTTCCGGATTTGTTTCTGCTTTGATCAAAGGTAAAAACATTCCGGAAGCGATGCGGGTAGCGACTTTAAATGCTCAATCTGTAATCGGTTCAATCGGAGCAAAGAACGGAATCTTAAAACACATTCCAGCGAATAAAGAATTAAAAAAGATTAAAGTCACCAAGATATGACTAAAATATTTGTTACCCGCGACATTCCGGATGCCGGACTAAAAATGCTACGCAAACGAAAAGATGTTCGCTTAAGTGTTTACAAGGAAAACAAAAAAATTCCTCGAAAAGAGTTGTTGCATCGAGTCAAAGGAGTTGATATAATTCTGTCTCTTTTAACCGAACGAATGGATAAACAAGTTTTTGATGCAGCCGGACCAAAACTAAAAATGGTGGCCAACTATGCTGTGGGTTTTAATAATGTTGATGTTGAGGAAGCCAAAAAACGTGGTCTTGTGGTTACAAATACTCCCAGTGTTGAAGTGGCGGAAACTGTTGCCGAACATGCTGTGGCTCTAATTTTTGCTCTGTCCCACCGTTTGATCGAGGTTGATAAATTTACCCGAGCTGGCAAATATCATGGTTGGGGACCTAAGATGTTTTTGGGAACTGATGTTGTTGGAAAAACTTTGGGTGTAATTGGTGGGGGCCTAATCGGAACAAACCTTATACGTCGAATGCATGATGGTTTTGGATTGAAAATTTTGTACAACGACATCAAACAAAATCCAGAACTTGAAAAAAAATATAATGCCCAATATCGCAGCAAAATGCAGCTGCTTAAACAATCTGATTTTGTCTCTCTGCACGTACCCCTACTACCTACCACCTACCACCTAATATCTACTGCAGAACTCAAGGCCATGAAAAAAACCGCGTTCCTGATCAACACTGCCCGCGGCCCAGTAATTGATGAACTGGCTTTGACAAAAGCCTTAGAAAATGGTCAGATAGCCGGAGCCGGACTTGATGTCTATGAATGCGAGCCGGCAATTGACTGTGACCTCTCAGACACTCATGAACTCCGCAAGCTCGACAATGTCATTCTTACTCCACATACCGCTTCGGCCACAATTGAAGCCAGACAAGCCATGTCCATTGTCACGGCCGATAACATCATTGCTTTCCTAAACAAGAAAAAAATACCTAATCAAGTTAATTAAGTTTTATGTCTGAATATTACGACCTGCCCAATATAGAGCCAAATCCGCCGGCTCAACAGAACCAACCGGATCAACAAAGACAAAATAATTTAGAAATAGAAATACAAAAACCTGAAGACAAAAAGCCTGATCCACGATTAAATCAAAAAATCTTGGTCGGAATTATTATCATTATGGTTGTCTTAGCGATTATCTTTGGTTTACGTGACAGTAAAAATATTGATCAGGTAAATGAAGCAGATGAGATCATGGAAACCGATGAACAAACCTTTGATGAAAACGCACACATTACAAGCGACGGGGTGTTCAACTATCAGCTGGCGTCGGAATGGGAAGACACAGAGATCGCCACAATTAACATTGGCTTATTGGGACAAGGACAGGTTATCTCCGGAGGCATAGTTTCTGATCCAAACGATAACGATGTTGTTTACTTTGCTTCTTTGATTTATACCGCTGACCCGGAAAGTAGTCAGGTGGGAATTTACAAATATTATCTTTCCAATAATAATTTCGAACGGATCTTTCGAGCCGAATACGCAGTTGATGAGTTTTCATACTTAGTCGGTGGTGTGCCCGGTCTAAACACTTATGGTTATGACAATGGAAAACTCATTTTGCTTGCTCATGTTATCGGTGCCTCGCCCGGATCGTGCACACAACCGGTTTTGTTAGGAAGTGGAGACCGCCAGTCTTTTAATTTACTAAGTATGGATCTCGAGGATCCGTACGCTGGATTTGAAGAATATACTGCATCTGAAGCTACAATTACTCAGGCTGAAGCGGTTATGGCTGAATGTCAGGGAGAAGTAACTGAATAAAAAAATAAATGGCGGGAGCATAGAGCTCCCGCCTTTTTTAGTTCGCTGAGTCGTCACCGCTGGCGTAAAAACCAGTTTCGAGAACGGACGGATCAAGCCCCTCCTCGAAAACGACACGCCAGACAAAGTCGTACTTCTCCAGGTACGTTCTGGTTTCACAGTTCTTCGGAGTGCAAAGATTACGACCATCACGCCATTGAGCACCGTGTTTGTTGATCACCCGATTGATCCGAGCAGCGTTACCGTTGTAGGCTGCGGCAAGGTACTGCCGCAAAGCTTCCGGATGATCACGGTAAAAGACAATCCTCTGATCTGAAACCTTCTGCAGTTCAGCGTCGAAGTGGCAGAGTGCGGTTGCAATCGCTACTTCATGTCTAATGACCCCAGAGAAGTCCTTGGGAAGCCCGGCCCGAGGATACTGATTCCGCAGTCCACCGTAAGTCTTGCTCCAGATCTGAGCCAGTC
Source organism: Candidatus Uhrbacteria bacterium (assembly GCA_043811105.1). Lineage (GTDB taxonomy): Bacteria > Patescibacteriota > Patescibacteriia > UBA9934 > CAZDDW01 > CAZDDW01. The sequence goes on along the minus strand of JBDRNK010000087.1, from coordinate 16,773 downwards.
CACCAGCTCCTGCTGAACTGAACCGGTACTTGAAAGCATCGGCTCCATTTGCCCCGATCAGAGTCAAGGCATTGTTCAAGGACTCAAGCTGACAAGCATTATCCTCTTCACACCATTCGAACTTGTCAGCATCAGTGTTCTCGACCAGGACGATGGTGACCAACATCTCCGGAGGAATAATGTCCGTGATCAAGGCTCCAGGCACATGCTTGGAAGGAACCTTACGATCACGGAAATCAGTCCAGACATTCCAGCTGACCTCAGCCAGATGTTGCAAACCAGCCTGACGTACCTCCGGAGTATCCAAACCTCGGTTGTAAGGCACGTAGATGCCTGGTACTCGTTGGTTGTTCTGATACACATTGTACTGATTTCCAACCACCGCCCAACCGTCAGGTACCGTGATCTCCAGATTGGTATTGACGCCGTTGAAAGCAACCAAGGCCTGGACTTCAAATCCGTCAGTGTCACAATCCCAGATCGGCCACTTGCGGTGGTTGTTTTGCAGACCAATTTCCTTGGCCGTAACCACTCTAAGCTCACCAGCGGTCGAAGCAACGGCCAGCAACAGGTCACGACAACGATCCTTGCTACCACCACACTCAGGAGCATTGCGCTCATACAGTGGGGTGTTGTGCAACAACTGCTGACCCTGCTCGATCAAGTCCATCAGTCCCGACGGAGTGTCCACAGGATCAGGACCGGGTGGCACGAACAAAGTCATGTCGCCAACCGTAATGGTCTGACGAGCAGCCGCCACATCGGTATCCTCATCCTGATCATCACTGGTATCAACCGGCTTGTCTGTAGAGTCACCGGTCTTGGACCAAACGCTCCAGATGGGCACAACCAGAATCAGAAGGATAACAGTCATGACCAATTGAGTCCGACCGGGCTCGAGCTGGTCAAGCCAACGATAGAAACAGAGAACACCAGCGCCGAATCCGGCTGTACAGAGCAACAGCATGATACCGCTGAAACCGAACTGACCCAGGCTTCGCATCCAGATCATCAACCAGACGGCAATCACAGCCACGAGCAGTCCAAATAGAATTTGAAGATTTCGCAATGTACTCTCCTCAGCTTTCGTGTATTTGCGCACGAAACGCGTGCTTCAGGTTCGTTCTGAAATCAGTTTCAAAACAGCTCAATATAGCATAATTATACCACGTTGTCAACCCATTCAGTATAAAATAAAAACTCGGTTATTAGACCGAATTATCTAGCTTGTTATTAATACTGAAACTTGGTGGACCCGAGGAGGCTCGAACTCCTGACCCCCTGCTTGCAAAGCAGGTGCTCTACCAACTGAGCTACGGGCCCACGTTATTTTGATAGGCCTATAGCGAAGTTGGTGATTCCAACTGCCTGTCCGCCGAAGCTCCGAAGGAGCGTAGGTGGAAGCTACGGGCCTATACTTAACTTAAGTGCCAATATAGTACCTTGAAAATATATTGATGTCAACAACTTAGACGAGATCTAAAAAATTTGGTAAACTATGCTTAATATGAAGACTTTCATTTTAACAATCTGTATTACTTCTGGTCTGTTTTTTTATGTCCAGGCTTCACTGGCTGTTCAGGTTCGTTCACTGCCGATCACCACTTATTCGAACAGTGGCGAAGTGATTCGAACATCTGGAATCTTGCTGACCAATGATACTGGCGGGGCAACAATTGCTGCGGCTGATCTTGGAAATGATGGAACACCAGAATTGATCGTTGGTAATGGTTTTGGAAATGAACCGCGAGTTCGTTATCTGCGACAAGATGGGTCTGAAATTCTTGGCTTCTTGGCCTATGCCCCTGACTTTGGTCGTGGAATTACTGTGGCTGCTTGTGATCTTGACGGTGATGGTCCTGCCGAAGTGATAACTGGAACACAGTATGGAGGCGGGCCGCAAGTTCGCGTTTTTGATAGTTATGGAAATGTAAAATTTACAAATGGCTTTTTTGCCTACGCTGAGGATTTTCGCGGTGGTGTTAATATTGCTTGTGGTGATGTGGACAATGACGGTGTGTCCGAAATCATTACTGCACCCGGACCAACCGGTGGACCGCACATTCGGGTTTGGGAATATCGAAATAACAATTGGTTGTTAGATTATGAATTCTTTTCTTTTGATGCCAATGACACAGCTGGTGTTAAAATTTCAATTGAAAATGAAAACGGAATAAATAAATTAATTACAGAACATTTAACTAAAAACAACAAAGAGAAAGTTTTTTACATCGTTTCTGAAATCACAACTGTGGATAAAGTTGTTAACGAATTAACTGTTTCTTTTATCAATGAAAACGAAAATAATTTTGTTGTTGCTGATCTTGATAGTGATAGTAGTCAAGAAATCATCACAGTACCAGCCGGTCATCTTGAAGGTCCGGATAATAACAAACATATTATTGTTGACATTTCTGACCAGCGTTTATTTGCCTATGAAAATGGTTTACTGAACACGTCTTTCTTTATTAGCTCGGGTACTTGGTGGTTCCCAACACCGCTGGGAAATCACTCAGTTTTAGCCAAAAAACCATGGGTTGATTACACTTGGAGTTACGGGGCTGATAATCCTAATAATTATTCTATGGGTTTAATCCCCTGGAATCTGATGTTTAAAAATCATTATTACATTCACTCTGCTCCGTGGCATAATAATTTTGGTGAACGCATGAGTCATGGTTGTGTTAATGCTTCGACCGAGAATGCGGAATGGATATATAACTTTGCTGATGTAAATACTCCGGTCGATATTGTTGAATAGTTTTGAGTTATGAGTTATGAGTTATGAGTTTTGCTCATTTTTTTGTTTCTTTTTTTCTTTTTTTCTTTTATAATAAATACAAAGGTCGAGAAATAAATATTTTTAAATTTTTCCCGGGAGGAATTTAATTACTTCCAAAAAAAATATTATGCCTGCAAAGAAAAAGAAACCGGCAAAAAGGAAAGTAACTAAGAAGAAAGTTGCTAAGAAGCCGGCAAAGCGAAAAGTAGCTAAGAAGAAAGCTGCTCCAAAAAAGAAAGTAGCAAAGCGCCGAAAGAAATAGTAGAGAAAAATCCCCCGCATGCTTGTGGGGGATTTTGGTTTGTGTGGGATCGACAAGCGTAAGCTTGTCATTTTGTTTTAAACCACAAATCATTCAATAAACTTTCTTATAATTTATAAGTATTAGCATGAGACAGAACTCCCAAATATGATGGTAGGTTTTCTTCATTCAACTGTCTTTACATCCTTCTTTTCGTCTTTGTTCTCAACACTCGATAATGTGGCAAAACCACGTACCCGAGCCAGTCAATACCTTGAGAAAGCTTACAAATTGATACCTTGTTCGGATGCAGTAAGAGTCGCCGATTCTGCCAAAGCCAATCCTGAATAAACGGAACTAATAAACTAAGATATCTTGGGTCTTTGTGTATAATTAAGGCATCATCTGTATATCGCAGATAATACTTTATTCTCAACTCTTCTTTAACAAAATGATCAAATGCATTCATGTAAACATTGGCAAACAACTGAGAAGTCAGATTCCCGATCGGTAAACCGCAAGGTCTGGTTTTTTCAAGTAACGACCCCCCCCCCGACGGTCTGAAATTTTGAAAAACTTTCCACGATCTCCACCAACAAACAATTTGTTTTGGTACAGAAGATTTTTTGGTTCAAGATATCCAACAAAGTTTCATGATCTACAGAATCAAAAAACTTCTTAATGTCAAACTTAAGAGCAAAACATGGAGCAGTATAATTCCTGCTGACTTTTCGAACAAAGACCTTGAGTCGATTCACCGAAGCATGAGTGCCTTTACCTAGACGACAGGAATAGCTGTCGAAGATGAACGATTGATCAAACATAGGATACAAGACCTGATACACAGCATGATGAACCACCCGATCACAAACCATGGATTTGTGGATGTGGCGTAATTTAGGATCAGCAATAAAAAAGTCGCTGTATGAGCCATGTCGATATGTTTCACTGACCAAATCTTGGTGTAACTCAAAAATATTCTGCTCCAGACTCCACTCAAACCGAGCTACGTCTTTGCGTTTACTTTTACCCTTACGAAACCGTTGCCAAGCCAGGAAAAGGGATTCCGGCTTGGTTATTGCATTAAAAACATTCTTATAAACCTTCATAAACAGTATTATGGATGAATTTAAAATTCCTATCTTTAAAAAACCTACGAATTATACCAAAACATTTATTCTTTTCGCCTGACCATACCAAAACAAGATCGATACACACTTTGGCAAAAGGTCGAAAATTGTAATCTGAACATTCTGGAAGGCTTGTTACAGGCCAGTGAACTATACAAGCAAGAAAAACTTCCTGTGCTTGAAAAAACAAGTACACAACTTAACATGTTCCGAGTATTTATTCGATTAATGAAAGACTGTAAGAAAATAAACAACAAAAGATATCTTAACTTGCAACAACAAATAGATGAGATCGGCCGGATGTTAGGTGGATGGATACGATCTCTAAAAGAACCAGAACAATCTAAATAGACTACATTTCATGACATATAACACAATTTTGACAGGCTTACGCCTGTCGGTCCCTACAACAGAATTTTTTGTTCGGACCCCTTTGGCCGCTCCTTATCCGCCCAAATTGAAACTTCGCCGTAGACGCCGTCGTAGCCAGGTTTGATGTGGATGTTTCCGGATCTCATGCGCTTGATAGCTTCGGCGAGTCTTTCGTCGAACTTTTTTATTTCCGAAATCGGAGTATCGAGTAGGATATCAAATTCAGTACCAAGTTCGTCTGTTGCCTTTTGATACATCTCTTGCACCTTCTTCGAACTGGTAGACTTAACTCCATTGACCTCGGCCATGATTACATCTAACGGCACGATTGATTTGTAAGGAATTCGGTCTGTTGGCAGTTGATCTGACTTACGATCTGCGATTTCGATCACCCGATTCCAAACACCAATCGTCATTGGTTTCTTACAGGTCGGACATCTGCCATCCAACTTACGTGTCTGATTAGGCTCACAAGAAAAATCACAGTTACGACAACCGTCAGCGTGATACATACCTTCTTCAGGATAAAACTCGATTGTATGTAAGAAACTTTCGTGATCCTGTTCTTTCATGATCCGAACAAACTCATCATAACTTGGATCCCCAACTTCAAACACATTAGCTTCGCGACCAAGCTTTGGTAATGAATGAGCGTCTGAGTTAGACACCAAGACCACCTTGTCCAAGCCAGATAAATGCCAGTTCATTGGTGGATCGCTCGATAGTCCAGTTTCGACTGCATAGATATACTGAGTCATTTCGCCAAAACACTCTTCGATACTATCGAATCCGGATTTGGACCCAAAGATAGCGTACCACGGGGTCCAGGCATGAGCCGGGATCATGATTACACGCTCGTCAATATCTTTTACAATCTTGTATAACTCTTCAGAATCGATTCCAAGAATCGGGCGTCCGTCAGATTTTAAATTAAACTCGCGACGTTCTAACTCGGTGTTTATCTTCTCAGACACCTCAATCGAAGGAGACATAATATTGTTATGAATCCGTCGACAACGATCTCCTTTCTTGTAAATCTGAGCAACTTCGGTTGATAACATAAACCAAGTCTTACTTGACCCATCTTTCAAGCGATACATTCCCGGGCGATCTTCAACCAACAATTCTTTAATATCAGAAAACACAGCTGGGTGAGTCCAGTCCGGTGCGGCTACGATATTAATCCCCTTGCGCTCGCAAGCCTTGGCTATATTCGGAAGTGTGAGTTCTTTGGAACAAGCTCGTGAATATCCGGAATGAATATGCCAATCAGTAATTAGTCTCATAAAAAATTAATGGGATCGAAAAGCATCAGCTTGTCAATTAATGACAGGCTTACGCCTGTCGGTCCCTACAAATGAAACCCTAAAGGGTTCCGCTACTTTTTTTAGAATAAATTTGCTCAGCGAATACAAGTTCCTCCGGAGTATTGCAACCTACACATTCTTCAATCGGGATTTCTACGGTGTTTACTTTGTCGTCATTGGCAATGGCGATCTCGACCAGGTCGGTCAGATACATCTCGCCTTGAGCGTTATCAGAACCAATTGAATCAATATGATCCCAAAGCCAGTTATTATCAAAAACATAAAAACCGGGATTGACCTCACGAATCTTCAACTCCTTACCAGTACAGTCCTTGGCTTCACGGATAGCAGTTACATTTCCTGACTGATCACGTAAGATACGGCCAAAACGTGAGAAACAAGATCGCCACCCTTCGTAATCAGTAACACAACCAACAGCCATAGTAATCGCTGCTGGGCTTTGTTGATGATGATCGATTAAGCGCTGAATTGTTTCTGAAGAAACCAGGGCACAGTCTCCATACAAAACAAGAACAGCTTCTGAATCAACAACTTGGTCACGAGCCGACATGACTGCATGAGCTGTTCCAAGCTGGTGCTCTTGCAAAGCAACATCAGCACGATCTTGCACATACTCGACCAAATCTTCACCACCATATCCATAAACAACAATAGATGTTGAATCGATCGAACTAGAATCTACAGCGTCGAGCAAATGCCCAATCAGTGGCTTTTCAGCCAAAGGCAACATGGCCTTTTGAATTTCGGCTCCCATGCGTTTCCCCTTACCAGCAGCCAATATAATAACTTTGATATTCATATTTCAAGTTTATTTTTACGCAACCATTGTACCTTGTTCCCTAAAATTGTTCAAAGGTGTGTATTTAATAGTTGACAAAAAAACCAGGGCGTGATCTGATGTATACATAGGAGATAAATATAATCTCTATGTTTACTAAACCGAATCGCTTAGTGGGGACGGCGAGCGGTTTTTCGAAGGAAGGCCTTCCGGTCCAAGGTGGCAGAGAAATCATTAGCACACTTCTTGATATTCAAGCTGATCAGGAAATGCGCCGCCAAGCGATCAAAGAACTGAGTACCGCTCTTGATTCCCTAGCATACGAGCTTGAGTGCTGGTAAGACTTAAGCTATGTCCATGTGGCCAAAAATTGAGCATGGAGGATATGCAACTCAACATTTGATTACTCGACCTGATGTTCGAGTAAGTGCTATTTGTTATCTTCCCGGAGTCAAGTCGCCACTCCATGTTCATTCACAGCACGATCAGTGTATCTGTATTGCTCAGGGAGAAATGAACATTATTACTGATCAAGGTCGAAAAATGTTGCAAGTAAATATTCCGGTAATTATTCCGGCCAATACCCCACATAGTTTTGAAAGCGGAACCGAAGAAGTGCGGTTCCTTTCTGTTTTTTTAGGAGAAGGGGCCAGTGAGCCTGGTAAAACTTCTTTGCCGGAAAAGATCAGTCGTTTGATTGATCCGACTCAAAACAAACATGAAAAGCTAGTTGAGACTTATTTGTCACCGGAACATGTTTCAGAACTAGAAGATCTTTCTGAAGCAGAAAGTGAGACTCTGGTTTGGGTGGTTGATCGACTGTTGAAAAGATTAGAAACCGGACAATTAAAAAAACGACCAGTTTCTGCTTTTCGCAAACCTCGCCGCACCCAGGTAATCAAAGCTTGGCACAAAAATAATTCACTTTTTCTATTTTCTCCAAGCATGGATCAGTTATATTCACTGGTTTTTAACACAAACACAAACTCACACGACTATATCAACTTTAATACCTGCGATATTTATTGGAAGCTGTTAGACAAATATCCGAAGGTTAAGACAATATAAAAAACCCGAGGAGTTACCTCGAGTTCATCCACGATGATAGAGACGTTTCCAATCGTCTGGCACAGCAAAGAGCGATTCCGGACCATGTGGTCCGAGTTTTATTTTCAGGACAATTGGTCGCTGACCGAGGGCAATTTGACAAACTAGGCGACTCTTCAGTTCAGCCATAGCAGTAGAATTCTTCAAGACATCAGCCGGCTCCATGCCCACATCTGCCACCGAAAGCATGTCAAGGCTGACAATTTTCTCTGGTGGGTCACCACTGGTCTGCAAAATGCAACTGCAGATCAACTGTGGTCCTTTTTTTTGTTTAGGTCGTAGATTGTCAGGAACACATTTGCGATAACTCCGGCCTGAATCGAGCTTTAGGATCATTTCTTCCGGAATTTTATGTGCCGGAAGCCTCAACCCACTGATCTTTCGATAAAGCTCGATCCTGAACAAATCATCAGCAAAGGCTTCGGTTCCTTTACGCTCGGCCCCAATTAAGGCCATCTCACCCAAGTAGCGAGATTCCATCTTTCCTGTTCGCCGGTCTTTGATAAGCAGAATAAACCGAAATATGGTTTGGCCTTGTGGTATTTTATCTACCAAGTTTGCTTCCAGCGTTGAGCCGGTAACAATTACCTTTTTATCTCTTATTCGACCCATGGCCAAATCTTTAGCCTGGGCTTGTGCCTGATCAGAAACCACCCACTTGTTGTGATAATCAAGGGGAAGGATTGTTATCACTTCCCGAGTTTGTCCATCACGCACAGCCACGTAGCACTGTCGATCCGGTTCCGAATAGAATAACAGGTGATAACGGTTGCTTTTACCGTCACGACCAAGTTGGACAACCAGGCCATGATCAATCAAGCGAATAATTTCTAGGGTGTCCATATGCAAACGCTCTCTAACGCGTCCACTGGCATGCCCCAGGAATGTCGTGCCCGACCTAGTCACAATTTTGCCTCCAATTGTAAGGGTTGATGCCTACGAAACAGACAAAGTAATATGCCATGAATTATCTTACTTGTCAACCAATTCAAAAACCCCTAATGTTCTGGCGGCTTTTTATTTTCGTGGTAAGGATTTCCAGACTATATTGAAAATCAACTTCTGTAAATCAACTAATTCTTTTGACTCAATGATCACAGCCATTTTTTCCTTCCAAGATGCCACGAGCATCTTGTTGTTGTATAGATTAACCTCTGGCGAAAAAGTTTCCTGGTCTCCTGACAAAAATCGTGTCTCACGCATTTCCTCTTGATCATATTTTGATCGCTCAATCGACAATTCATTCTTGGGCAGAATGGCTTTGATAAAAATCTTCTTCTTGGCCCGACGCTTATAATAGGTCGGAAAAAAATTTGGCAAACCCTCGTGCATGGTCTGGACATTAGCGTAAGCTAAGATTGTTTCGCGCGAAGTTAATGTATCTTCGTATGCTTCGCGCATCCCTTTTTCACCTTCAAAAAACTGCACCTTAGGTTTTTCTGAAGTTATGTCCTGAATTGAAATTAATTGTGGAATCAGGCTTTCAGCTTTTTCTTGCTGCTTTTCAATCTTTTTTATTTGTTCCTCTTTTTCTCGCTCCAAGTATGGAATCAAACGTTTGGGGTCTAGAGCGTTATAAAAAATAAAAGAACCTTTCTTATATTTGCTAGCTAACCCCTTCTTAAGCAGTGATTCAAGTAAATCATAAACAGTGGTCCGATTAATCTCGGTCTTTTTTGCTATCTGTGAAGGCTTGGCTGAACCTAGCTCCATTAAGGCTAAATAGACATCAATCTCTTTATCAGGGAAACCAAGAAACTTAAAGTCTTCTTTTTTCATAATGTTGTGGATCTGATTTCGACATTCTCTGCTGTTAGTTTAGTATAATATCTATCGTTTGTCAATATTATTGACTCGATGGATTGACGTTTTGTAAAAAACAGAGTACGCTATCATGTTCAGTTGTTCGTTCATAATTTTGAATCTTATCAACTCTTGACTATTATCAACACAAAAGGAGGGTAATATGCCCTGGTTCATAGATGATGATCATTACGAGTATGCGTATGAAGAGTATCCATTCGACGAGCAAGGTCGACTTCGGAAAGATGTGCGCCGTATGCCTGCCGAAGAATGCATATTCGGCAAAGGAAAAGGAGGGTGGCATCTGCCGGAAAAAGGACCAGAACAAAGATTGGAGAAATACGAAGAAATACTGCTTGTCATCTGCCTTCTTTTAACGACCTCGGCGTTTCTCATAGTGGTCGCCCTGGTCGAATTCCTTTTGTTCGTCTGTCTGCACACCATACTCTCAACTCTCTAGATCCAGCTGGTGATCTCACCTCACCCACCAGCAACTCAACGAAGATCCCCCGAACTAACATCCGGGGGATCTTAAAATAGAAGGCTTAAGGCATTCCGTTACATTCGTAATTCGTAACAATCAGTAAATTCGTGACCCAATTCAAAAACCCCCAATGTTCTGGCGGCTACCTACTCTCGCCCGAAGGACTACCATCGGCCCTAGGAGGCTTAACTGCCGTGTTCGAGATGGGAACGGGTGTGGCCCTCCTGGAAGAACCACCAGAACATTGGGGGTTTTTTGGAAAGTATCAAGTATCAAGTAACAAGTATCAAGTTAGGAAGATATTTACTATTCTCCATACTTGAAACCTGAAACTTGTAACTTGAAACTTTCTCTAGAACGAAACATTCTTATTAAGTAATTGTAGAGTCTGGATCTATTAGTACTCCTCGGCTGAACGTGTTACCACGCTTACACCTAGAGCCTATCAACCTCCTCATCTCGGAGGGATCTCATAATGAAAGTTAATCTTGGGATCGGCTTCGCGCTTATATGCTTTCAGCGCTTATCCAAACCGAACGTAGCTACCCGGCAATGCCCTTGGCAGAACAACCGGTACACTAGAGGTTCGTCCATCCCGGTCCTCTCGTACTAGGGATAGGTTCCCGCAACTTTCGACGCCCGTGGCGGATAGGAGACCGACAATTCTGTTACTTTGCAAAACCACATCCTGAATCTGACTTGCTTGTGGCGGCCAGAGATTTCACTCTGACTCTGTATGTCGCCATACAGTTCGGACTATATCTTCCCCCCGAAACCTCCTGACCTCCATAGCCCGAAGGGCGACGGAGGTTGGCGAAGGGGGGTTTGGCGTATAGTCTCTGAGGATTCCCTTTGACTCAGCTCTTGCGAGCTTCGCTCAGGGTCTTTCCTGCTGATTATCTGCACTCAACACATTATCACTGCTTTAACAAATATATTAAAACGAGTAGTGTGAGATACTTTTGGTTTATTCTCCAAAACAAACCAACTCAGACTTTCCAGCATTTAGCCAAATTTAATGACAGCACGGTCGTCCAGTTTAAAACTGGATTGTGCAGACGAAAAGTTTTATAACATCAGATACGTCGATTATCTTTACTGTCTCACGACGTTCTGAACCCAGCTCGCGTGCCGCTTTAATGGGCGAACAGCCCAACCCTTGGGAGCTTCTCCACCCCCAGGATGCGACGAGCCGACATCGAGGTGCCGAACCAGGTCGTCGATGTGGACTCTTGGACCTGACTAGCCTGTTATCCCCGGAGTAGCTTTTATCCGATGAGCTTCCACCATCCTATATTGAATGGTCGGATCACTAAGTTCCGCTTTCGCGACTGCTTGACTTGTAGGTCTCGCAGTAAAGCCGGCTTTTGCCTTTACACTATCTCCCGGGTTTCCATTCCGGGATAGCCGACCTTGGTAAACGCCTCCGTTACCTTTTGGGAGGCATCCGCCCCAGACAAACTACCCGCCAGACACTGTCCCCCGCTATTGCGAGGTGAGAATTAAAAATAAACAAGGGTGGTATCTCACTGGCGCCCGAAGGCTCCCACCTATTCTGAACAAGCATATCCCTAATTCAATATCAAGTTGTAGTAAAGCTTCACGGGGTCTTTTCGTCCAACTGTGGTTAACGAGCATCTTTACTCGTATTGCAATTTCACCGAGTACTTCGTTGAGACAGTGCCCAAGTGGTTAAGCCATTCGTGCAGGTCAGAACTTACCTGACAAGGAATTTCGCTAATTCATTTTATTTAGTTATTTACTAAACCCACTTTCGTGGCTGCATATCGCTATGCAGATAGAACTCTATCTTCTCCGATCCGCTAAATGGCGAATGACGGAGTTTGACGTTTGGTTTCTGAGGATTCTAATGATTTCTGTTTTCGGTTTTTGTTGATTCATTTTTTCGCAAAGTTGAGCAATTTTTATAGCTCCTTCTCCGGTTAAATGTTTTCCTTTGTCTATTAATTTTATACATTCAACGAATAAAGAAAAATCTTTTTTCTTTGAGGTTTTTAGAATATTCTTTTGGAAAAAAGGAATAATTACTCTTATTAAATCTTCCTTTTTAGATACTGAGTACCTGTATAAATTTTCTTTATGATTGTCATGGCGACGATTAATATATACGTTGCCGACTCCAAAAAATTTATGCAATTTCTTTAAAGTATCAATACTCTTTTCACTTTGCACTACCGCGAATCTATGAATAATTTGGAAGCCAATTTTGTATCCTTTACGAACTCTGGTTTTTTCCTTTTTATCGGCCTGTTTTACAAAATTAATTGAAAAACATCCTTCACCATCTACAAAACCGACTATCCAACCGATCATCATTAGTCTTTCCTGCTGATTGTCTGCGCGAGACGCATTATTACTTACTAACATATAGACAAGGAATAATTACACCTTGTCATTATACCATTAAGTAGCGCTCGATACTACAGGGTTTTACCCACAGAGTTTCCAGCATATAGTCAAATATTGTGACACACCATAGTTTTCGCTATGGCTAGGCAGCGAATTTTTTAATGACTTACTAATATTAATGTTAAACTGTTTTATCTTATAATCGTCCCAGTCCTTTTGCAATCTAATTATAAATTGCAAAACCTTAGGACGATTATAGTTATCGCCGGCGTTCATCCGCGCTTCGATTCAAAGCTTCGCCTTGCGGCTAACCTCTCCTCTTAACGTTCGGACACTGGCCAGGCATCACCCTCTATACATCCTCTTGCGAGTTAGCAGAGAGCTATGTTTTTGATAAACAGTCCCTTGGGCTCTTTAGCTGCGGCCCTCTTGCGAGGGCAGGCCTTATCTCTAAATTACGGCCGCTGTTTTGCCGAGTTCCTTAACGAAGTTTCTCTCGTACATCTGAGGCTTCTCGCCTCACCTACCTGTGTCGGTTTACGGTACGATTACTGTTACTTTAGCCCTAGAGGTTTTTCTAGTCAGTTCTGCCGCTTAAATTGATTCCGCCTTGCGGCTTCATCTCTTCTCAATCCCTTGAAACTGGTGGCCCGGATTTACCTAAGCCGTTTCTTGAGACCGCAAACGCACATACCATAGCGCGCTTAAACTTTAGAACTGCGTCTCCCCATCGGAAAATAACAGTAGTGCCGGAATATTAACCGGCTCATCCATCGGCTAGCTCCCGCACTACACGGGATGCGCCTTAGGATCGACTAACCCTGGGTCGATTTTCGTTGCCCAGGAAACCTTAGGTTTTCGATGGGCGGGGTTTTTACCCGCCTTTTTGCTACTCATGCCAACATTCTCTCTTCCCTCCGCTTCACCGTGCCTCACGACACGACTTCAACGCTGAAGGGAACGCTCCTCTACCACTGTCTAGATTTTTGACTTCTATCTATCACATAGATACTACGTTTCACGAACCCCTAGCAAAATTTAGGGTTCGTTCGATAAAAAACAAAAATCTAGACAGTTCACATCTTCGGTACTATGCTTAGCCCCGATAAATTTTCGGCGCGAAACAACTTGATTAGTGAGCTATTACGCTATCTTTAAAGGATGGCTGCTTCTAAGCCAACCTCCTAACTGTCGTAGTCGCAACACCACCTTTGACACTTAGCATAGATTTAGGGACCTTAGATTGTGATCAGGGCTGTTTCCCTTTCGACTGATGAACCTTAGCGCCCATAGTCTGACTCCCGGACTCTACCCCCAGGTATTCGGAGTTTGATTGAAGACGGTATCTTGCGACCCGCCCTCATCCAGTGCTCTACCCCCTGAGGTCAACATCCGAGGCTAGCCCAAAAGCTATTTCGAGGAGAACCAGCTATTGCCGAGTTCGATTACAATTTCTGCGCTAACCACAAGTCATCCCATAGTGTTGCACGACTAACGGGTTCGGTCCTCCATCCGTCTTTCGACGAACTTCAACCTGCTCATGGTTAGATCACTCGGCTTCGGGTCTTGTCCATGCGACAAATGCTACGCTTCCGTCCCGCTAGCGAATATCTAAGTCTTGCGACCCAGCTAAACGTTGGACGAAAGCGAAGCACAAACGGGCTATTAACCCTCGCTTTCACTCTGCATGCTCTCCAAAGGAGATTATGCCAGCCACATAGAACAAACTCGTTGGCTCATTCTTCAATAGGCACGCCGTCACCCCTTGCGGGGCTCCGACTCTTTGTAAGTATATGGTTTCAGATACTATTTCACCTCCCTAAACGGGATGCTTTTCACCTTTCCCTCACGGTACTTGTTCACTATCGATCATAAGAAGTATTTAGTCTTAGGTCATAGTCGACCTGGCTTCAAACGGGATTTCACGAGTCCCGCCCTACTTAAGAGAACTAGCCACGAAGAGTCAATTCTTTTCGCTTACCGGGCTATCACCGTCTCTGGCTGAGCTTTCCAGCTCATTCAACTAAGAATTATCTTTTTTTACTTCGCCCCGTTGGTCTGGCAACAGGCACTAATTTCTTGCAACACCGAAAAAACATATGGCTCCAGAGCCTTCTGAAATCAATCCGGCGAACCGGACTAATTTCTCAGTCATTTGGGTTTAGACTCCTCCCCTTTCGCTCGCCACTACTCAGGGAATGATTATTATTTTATTTTCCTCCAGCTACTAAGATGTTTCAGTTCGCCGGGTCTTCCAGCTCGCCTTAAAGGCTGAGCTTCCTCTCTCTTCAAGAGAGGGGGTTTCCCCATTCGGAGATCCGCGGGTCAAAGGTTGCTTGCCACCTCACCGCGGCTTATCGCAGGCTGCTACGTCCTTCATCGTCTTCTTATGTCAAGGCATCCACCGATATACTCTTATTGAGATTTTCCCACACTTTTATTTTAAAGCTACAAAAGCGTGTTTTTCGACATTCCGATTACAGCCCCTTGGTTTCGGACGAAAAATTCGAAACAAGGGATCCAAATGCCGATCTTATTTTAATTTTTGATGTCTTTACTCTAACTGAATTGTTAAGGGACTTTTAGCAGGGCGCAAAAAAACCGCTGACAAGCGGTTCTAAGTAATCGCAAAATAGCTGATTTTTAGAATCGCTGCTTAATATGGTTTATAAGCTTCTTTTGCATATTTTTTCTGGCTTTTTCAGCCCTGTTAAAACTGATAATAATTATAGCTGTTTTAAAAATAATGTCAAGGGGGATAAATTGTTGAAAAAATAGCAAAAAATGAGCTTTTTATTCATGAAATTATCGTTCATAATTTAACTAATTTTACAATAAATCATTTATACCTATTGACAAAGAACAAATTATATGATATAATATCTTCAGTAAAAATAAATTAGTTATTTACCAAAAAAATATAATAATGAAAAAAGTAATGAACTCTGTTAAAAAATTAAAGGATGTTATCCAAAAATATCCTGAAACTTCCGCTTTAATTATTGGCCTGGTAATCGGGATTACTTGCTTTGGTCTTTCACTAACGGAAACACTAGGACGACCCGGAGAAATGATTGAAAAAATAGTTAATATCCTTTTTTCTCTCATACTTTGTGTTTTATGTGTCGGCGGTCTGTTCTTCTGCATGGCTCTTGAAATATTTGGAGAAAAAAATTATAAAGAATTAAGCGAAAAAGCCCTAGCTAGTGAAATAAAACTAATTATCAACACTGGTCTCATTCAAAGCGGCGCCGCTAAAACTGCGGCGGATCTGATTAAATGATCACAAAGTGATTGCAAAATAATCACCAAAAAAACAAAACAGTCAATCCAAAAGAAAGACTGTTTTTTATTTTGCAAAATTACCTTTTATTATTATGCTATTTTCTATTATTTGGTAATAATTGATAAGACAATTTAACATCTAAAGGCAATTCAGCCACCATTTCAAATTTATTTTTGTTTTCTGTCCATTGCCAAACTTTTAGATAATATCTTCCATCCTCGGTAATCGGCAGTCCCTTGATATTAGTTCTATTTCTAAACCTCTTTATTCCTTTTTTAATATTAAAAGAATTTTCAAAGCTGTTTAATATTTTATTTTTAGAATCCACAAATTCTCCTTTAATTTTCAAGTCATTATCTTTCTCGGAGTCTTTAACTGCCCAAAAACTAACTAATTGAAACTCAACAGGTATAATTATTTTATCATTTTGGGCTAATTTTGTCTTATCAACCACCGCGCTAACTTCTTCTACACAATCAAATAAACTTAAAGAATTAGTTTCAAAATCGATGGAAGACCGCTGACAAATGATTGACCAAATATGTTTCATATTTTTATTAATTACTTATAAAATCATTTTTTACGTTCAAAATGTTTTGTTTATCTAGTCCTTTTTCACTGGAAAGTTGTTTATCTCCGGCAGTCCCGGTATTTCTGGACGATAAGCTCACCGGAATGACAAGACTTGGTATTATAAAACTATGCACTTTCGCCCAATCTTTTGCTTGAAATTGCAAAGCTTCTTCTATTCTATTTAATAAATTAAATCCCGGATTCATATCCGCGTTTTCAATATTTGATACAACTTTTTGCGTAGTTTTTGCTAACTTGGCCAATTTCTGCTGGCTCAACCCTAATTCCACCCTTTTATTATAAACCGCGGTGGCTAATCTTATGCGGTCATCGGCATCTTTAGCATATAAAGAATAATTTTTACTTTTTTTAATTTCCGCGAGAGGATCAATATTAAATTTTTTAATTTTCCTGTTTTTCATAACTGCTTGGATTTAATAAAAATTTTTTGTAATAACTATTAGTTATTTCTAAGTATTTTTTTACTTCTTTTTTATCTTTTTTTGAACCGCAATCATC
>JBDRNK010000086.1:0-3970 GCA_043811105.1 Candidatus Uhrbacteria bacterium | reverse complement strand
ATGCCGGTTGTCCCGGCCACGCCACCGTCCGGTGACAGTTCGGAGTGCAGACCTTTGTGATTACACAATAATACAGTAAGACCTGTGATGTCAATACCATTTTTCAGCCCCTTTTAGTTCATGGATGGGCTTTTATTATTCGAAAAAAGGCGGTAAGCTTGGTTTTGATATGTCAGCACCCAAGCGAATTCAAGAGTTAGTTAAAAAGTTTTCTGATAATTTTGAGTATTATCAGGCGATTGATTATAAAGAGCAGGAGCTTCGTCACGAATTCTTAAACCCGTTTTTTCAGGAGCTGGGTTGGGACATGGAAAACACAGCTGGAAAAGGAGCTGACCGCGACGTGCATTATGAAAAGCGCGTTAAAGGTAAAGCGCCGGATTTTGGTTTTTATTTGGACGGTAAATTACGTTTTTTTGTTGAAGCCAAAAATCCTACTAAAAATGTATGCAACGACCCTTTGGCTGCCTCGCAGTTGAGAACTTATGGTTGGAGCTCGAAAATACCGCGTAGCGTACTTACCGATTTTGAAGAATTTTCCATATATGATACTACTGCTCGGCCAAAGCAGAATGATAGTGCACGCGTAGCACGTCTAGATTGTATACATTACAAAGAATATATTGAGCGTTGGGATGAAATCGTGGGATTATTTTCACGTGAGGCTGTAATAGCCGGATCGCTCGAGAAGTTATCGAAAAAACGAGCGAAGGAGGCGGTAGATGCCGGATTGCTGGAAGATATTTCAAAATGGCGCGAACTGCTTGCTAAAAATATTGCACTACGGAATGCCGGTTTAACAGAGGAACAGGTGAATCGTTTAGTGCAGGATACGTTAGACCGGCTCATATTTCTCCGCATCTGTGAGGATCGTGGTATTGAACCGGAGGAGCGTCTGCGTGAAGCGGTTGATGGGGAGGGGTTGTATGGCAGATTGTTTAAGATTTTTAAGAAGGCTGAACAGCGTTATGATTCCGGGCTTTTTGATCTAAAGCCGCTTGCGGCCGATCTTGTCGTGGATGACAAAACAATATCGGAGATCATCTCCGAATTGTATTTCCCAAAGAGCCCGTATAAGTTCGACGCCATACCTGCTGAAATTTTGGGTCAGGTCTATGAACAATTTCTTGGCAAAGTTATACGTTTGACCGCAGGGCATCACGCTAAGGTTGAGGATAAACCGGAGGTACGGAAAGCCGGCGGCGTCTATTATACTCCGACCTACATAGTTGAATATATCGTGGAGAATACGGTAGGTAAGTTAATCGAAGGAAAAAGTCCGAAAGAGATTGCCACGCTTTCGGTTTTGGATCCTGCTTGCGGTTCCGGTTCCTTCCTTATTGGAGCGTATCAGTATCTAATGGATTGGTATCGTGATTGGTATGCGGAGCATGACGCTAAAAAGCATGTAAAAAATAAATTGATTTATCACGATGCAGATGGAGTTTGGCAGCTGACTCTAGCTGAACGAACGCGCATATTACTCGCGCATATCTACGGTGTGGATATAGACAGACAGGCTGTGGAAGTGGCAAAGCTTTCACTTATGTTGAAAGCGCTTGAATTGTCGGAACAGCAGAGTTTGTTCAACGATCGTATTCTGCCGGTTTTATCAAGCAACATTAAATGTGGAAATTCACTTATTGGTACGGATTATTTTGCAGGGCAAATGATGATGGATCCGGCAGAAATGGCTCGTATAAATTCGTTTGATTGGGATGGGGCAGATGGATTCCCGGAGATCATGAAGCGAGGAGGATTTGATGCGGTTATCGGGAATCCTCCATGGGGTGCCCTTTTGACTGCACCAGAGCTTGAGTATCTGAAGCGGAAGAATAGAGATATTATCGTGCGGATGATCGATTCTTTCATGTTTTTCGTTCGTCAAAGTAACGGAAAGTTGAACACGCATGGTTTGTTGGGGATGATTCTGCCGGATGTAATACTCTATCAAACCGACAATCAGAAGCTTCGTGAACACATGTTAAGGCGGTATAAGATTCACTGCGTTATCAACCTGGGTAATGTATTTGATAAGGTAACGCGTCCGGCCTGCATCCTCATCCTAGAACGCGGGCAGGCGCGGTCCAACCTACTTCAAGTTGCTGATTTATCTGAATTATCCAAGACTGATAAGCCCTTACAAATTGGAAACAAAACCAACTTCGTTAGATTAGAACAAGAGAAAATTTTTGATGTGCCGGGCTCGTTGTTTATTACTTCCAATCTGGCGGAATACATTATCTGGGCTAAAGTGAAGGTCTCACCGAATCAAAAACTTAAAGATATAGTCGATGAGGATGGTATACAGCGCGGCGTTAGTCCTGATTTGAAAGATGCGTTTCTGGTCGAGAGCAAAATAGCTGAAAGATATCGTTTGGAACCGGATAAGCTTCGTAAAGTACTAACTGGTGGTAAGCAGGTGAAAAGATATTGCATTAGTTATCCCGATCTTTTGCTTATTTATACAAAGCGGGGAGAAAATTTTCGCGAACTGCCGAATATCTGTGCCTACATCGATCAATACAAAGACCGAATCACATGTAAAGAAGTACAACTACAAAAGCATCCTTTATATGCTCTTCATCGTGCGAGGAAAGAAAAAATTTTTTTAAAGAAACAAAAATTATTTGGTGTAATTACAGAGGATCAAATCATACTCGCGCTAGATCAGCGGCAGACGTTCGCGACTGACGGGTTGTATGTTTTTGGAGTACGCGAAACGATTAATCTAAAATTCGTGATGGGTATTTTGAATTCAAAGCTATTCGTTTCTGTCTATCGGCTCCTGACATTGGAATCAGGCCGAGTGCTTGCGCAGGTCAAGCCGACTGTTTTAGCCCAACTTCCTATTCGTAGTCTTGACCTTTCTGATCCTGTTGAAAAATCACTACATGAACAGATGGTACGATTGGTTGATCAGATGATGGGATTACTACAACAACTAGCCGAAGTTGAATCATCACAGGCAAAGACTGTGCTTCAGCGTAAAATCGACGCCACCGATCGACAGATCGATCAGCTTGTCTATAAACTCTACGGCTTAACCGAAGATGAGATTAAAATTGTGGAGGAGGGAACGAAATAAGTATTTATATGACTAATTGGAATCAAGACGCGGAAATTCTGACCTTACTCCACAATGGGCAAAAAGCTGAAATCAAAAAACTTAACATTCAAGAGGGTTGGAATTTCACGGAAGAAGAAATTGATAGGATGCTAAAAAATGATACTACGCGCGAAGGTTTAGTTGCGATAGAGGATTTTTTTGAGATATTAAACTGTGTAATAACAAGTCATCTCACAGGGGTTGATGTCTCTTTGGTTAAAGACAGAGCTAGAGATGAGTTTAAAATTTTTCTTCTCGTCTCTTTATTTAATTCCCTGATAAAACTCGATAATCTTAAATTGTGGCCGAGCAAGGTGGGCGAAGCGCTACATACATTCTTCAATCGACATTTTACAAGGGAAGATAAAAAGAAAGTTGAAAATAACATTGATATACAAATATCAGCAGATTCAGAACCTAGGCCGATTACTTTTTGTGAATTTGCCGATATACTCTATAAAATAAGATGCAACTTTACGCATGAGGGCGAATATATTTGCCAATTTTTCAAACACTCAGCGGATGCCCCAGCCTATCAATACCGGAACGTTAAAAAATTAAATGACGTAGAAAAGATAATAACCAACTTTACTTTTACTGAGTTCAAAAGAATGTCATCGAATGCCATCAAAAATTGGTTGATATCTGGATACAACATAAAAAAATGAAAATAATTTGGTTAACAAACACATTTAGAATATGCCCTCACCACATGCGCCTGGCGTAAATCCAAAAGACGTCAGCGGACTACGCGATGAAGAAATAGGACGGTTGTTGACACAAATGCTATACTTGGCATAGTTAGTTACCAGACGAACGATATGCCCACAATCGATGTAAAAAAATACGAGAGCGTCATTC
>JBDRNK010000085.1:0-10967 GCA_043811105.1 Candidatus Uhrbacteria bacterium | reverse complement strand
TTTTATTATTTTCGGCAACACGCCGAATGTTTTGGCTTTTGATCAAGATGCTGTTGCTGCCATTCAGGCTGTTCGGCCGGATTTGCAAGTTGCTTTTGACGTTAATGGTGTGGCAATTCCAGGAACAGCCGCCGGCTGGTTGATTGATATTTATGATTGGGCTGAACAGTATGGCTGGCGCGAGCATCAAGAGCTGGCCGGTTATGCTCCGACCAATGAATATCTTCCAGATCGGATCTGGCCAACACTACTGCCAGAAGTAACCGCCAATAGTTATGTTATTGTAGACAAAAACAGTGGCCAGATTTTAGCCGCGAACAATGCCGACCAGGTTTGGCCAATAGCTTCATTAACCAAGTTGGTTACCGCTGATGTGGTTTTAGATAATAATGTCAATTTAGCTAACACGTGGTCAATTCTTGATGATGATGATGTTGGTGGAGCTAAACTTTGGGTCGATGACGGGGCAACCATGTCAATAAATGATCTGCTTTACAGTACCTTAGTTGCCTCTGCCAATAACGCGGCCAATGCTTTGTCTCGAACTGTTGGATTATCCGGCGATGGTTTTCTTTGGCAAATGAATCGTCGGCCGTTTGAACAAGGTCTGGCGTACACTGAATTTGTTGATCCAACCGGTATTGAGTTGGGCAATGTTTCTACGGCTCGTGAAATGGCACGATTAGCTAATTCGATTTTTGCTGAACACGAAGAGGTTCGTAACTACACCTCAACACCAACTTGTTATGTTGATATTTTATCAAACGGTGTGCAAAAAAGATTAACGAACACCAATTGGATGCTTTATGATTCTGAGTATGATGATGTCTATGTGACTGCTGGGAAAACCGGATATTTAATCGAAGCCCAGTGGAACCTGGTGGTTCAGTTACGGCCAAGCGCTGAGGAAACAGAAAAAGAGCTCTTGCTAGTGCTCTTTGGTTCAGGTTCACGTTCAGAAAGTTTTAATGATGCCAAACTTTTAGCTGATTGGGCTTGGGAAAATCATTATTGGTCAATTAATCCTTCTTGGCATTAATTTTTGCCGCGGTGTTTCTTTGCTTAGTTCTGGCTTGATCAGCCAATTGAATTATTTGTCTTTTAACCACCTCCGGGTGGCTTATTTGTTTGAAGACAAAACGCTTTTCTTCTCCAGCGGTTTGAATGTGAACTGTGCCAAAATCAAAAACAGTATGAAACATTCCCCGAACATCAGAGGTAACGTCCTGAACAGCGGTTAGGTTTAGTTCAGAAGCGGTGCGGGCAAATAAACCTTGTTGTTCAATATTTATTACACGTTCATTGGTGACAATCCAAACATCCAAGTAATAGTCAATAAATTCACTAAAGGAATAAACCCAAACAGCAAAATAAAACAGACTGGCAACAATGGTTAGTAACGGAGACGCTATCGGGTGAGTCAGGATCCAGCCCGCTTGATAATCAAAAAAGAAATATATTCCAATTGGTACGGCCAGTAGAGCAATTAACAAAATTAAAATACCAAATGGCACAAACCAATGACGACGTAAAAACAAAACAGTTTTTTCTCCTGGTTTTGAGTTTGGTAAATGATCAAGCTTCATCATAAAGTCGGAAAGTAAGGGGTTTCTGAAATACCGATTATTGTTTCTAAAGAAAATATTGTCGACCAGTCAAAAGTGTTTAATAAGATGATCGAGGCGCCAAGAAAAAAAACTGTACCTCCTAAGTAAATTGCCGAAAGGACGTAAAGATTAAAGTTGTAGACGCCGTAACGGAGAAGGTGGTAGATGTTAAAAAAACTGAACAAAATAAAAACCAAAACAAAAAGGGCATATGGAATTAAGAAATAGATTATCGGGAAGGTTGGCATAGTGTATGTATTATAGCCAATTTTTTGTTAAATATCGAGTCCGCCCTGTGGAGGGTCGATATTTAAATGCTTATATGCATTCTTTGTAGCTTGACGACCGCGAGGGGTGCGTGACAAAAAACCAAGTTGCATTAAGTATGGTTCATAAACCTCTTCCAATGTTGCCATCTCTTCTTGAATAGTGGCAGCCAGCGTGTTTAGTCCAACCGGGCCACCTGAGAATTTGTGAATAATTGCTTCTAAAACACGGCGGTCAATCGCATCCAAACCAAGATGGTCAATATCAAGCATGTTTAAAGCTTCTTGGGCTATTTCAAAAGTTATCTTTCCATTATGTTTGACTTCAGCAAAGTCTCGAACTCGTTTGAGCAAGCGGTTGGCAATTCGCGGAGTCTTGCGCGCTCGTTTGGCAATTTCATCGCGGGCCGGTGGATCGATTTCAATATCTAAAATTCTGGCACTGCGATCAACAATCTGCCCAATGTCTTCGTCTTCGTAGAAATTAAGTCGATAGGTAACACCAAAGCGATCACGTAGTGGAGAGCTGAGCATTGAAATTCTGGTGGTTGCTCCGATTATAGTAAAACGATCCAGGTTAAGTCGAAGGGTACGAGCTGTTGGGCCTTTGCCAACGATTAGATCAAGAGCATAGTCTTCCATGGCCGGGTACAAGACCTCTTCGATAGATTTGTTCATGCGGTGGATTTCATCAATAAACAAAATGTCTCCTTCAGATAAGTTTGACAGAATAGCTGCTAGATCACCGACTTTTTCAAGCGCCGGCCCGCTGGTTACTTTGATTTGCGCCCCCATTTCGTTGTTAATAACGTGAGCCAGCGTGGTCTTTCCCAAACCAGGGTTACCATATAATAAAACATGGTCTAATGGTTGACCACGTTTTTTTGCTGCAGCCAGAAAAATATCTAAGTTGGCTCTTAGGTCTTCTTGCCCAATAAACTCACTTAAGTCTTTCGGTCTTAGCCCGGCTTCAAAAACTCGCTCATCTTGATCAGCGTCGTTGTTTATTGGTCGTTCTTCTTTATTAAGTTCATCCGGTCGTTCGATCATACCCAGCAGTAAAACTTTGAATTTTTAGTTAGTTTTATAGTATAGATGACGTTGCTAAAAACCAACAACGGTTAACTTTCTTAGCAGCGTTTGTTAAATACACCCAACTCCTAAAATTCAAAGTTTTCCTGCTGGGCATGTAAGGACATTATGGCTGAGATTGAGCTTCTGTGCAAGTGAAAATAGTCTATTTTTAGTCAATTTTAGGGGTAAGCTATTGACTTTTTAGCTAATTTATGCTATATTGTCTTGTAATGTGATCTTTCACAGCAATGTTGAAAGTGGTGTCTTGTCCCAAGATTTGAGCCAGAACACCGCTTTTAACAAGGTTACTCATGATAATCCGAGCTTCTCGGACCGTGAACGCCAGCGGTGTATAAGGAGGGCTATTCCAAATGGAACGCCTGATCGAAATCAAGTTGACCGAACTCAACCCCACTCTTCGCGCCCTGTCAGATGCTGGCGGGACCGTGGACGATGCGTCCTGGATCCGTCAGGATACCAATGCCGTTCTCGTGATCAAGTTCATCCACGAGAAGCGTCAGCTCGCCAACATCAACCCCTTCGAACTGACCGTCGAGCAGCAGCTCGCGGCTCTGCGTCAGCAGAATAAGCTCGGGAGTTGGGGAATCGACGAGGAGGTCTTCGAACACCTCGAGCAAACCGCTCCGGAGTGGCCCGAAGGTCGTGACGCATACCGCAGCTTCCGTATCCGCTTCGGCGAGGGACGCGACGGTGTGATCCAGACCTTCGAGGCACACGCCGCGGCCATCAAGCGTGTCCACGTCAAATTCTGGCGCTGGGAATTGCTTCTGTCCGGAGCGCACGAGTACCAGGACGAGGAAGTGGAACGCTTGCGCCTGCTCGCCGGCAACGACACGCACCACGCCGTGGTCGAGTGGATTATCATTGACGATCTGTCGGCCAACCGTCAGCGTCAGAGCATCACGGCGGTGCGCAACAACAGCTCGCTCGCCGATGAGGGTCTGGTCATGGCCTGGCTGTTCCCAGAGCGAGTTCAGGCGATCGACTACGATAAATGGTCGGCCTGGTTCTGCGCTGGCTACGAGAGCAACATCCCCGGGCTCAGCGCCTCCTGGACGCTCGTGCCGATCGTCTACCGCTACCTCCTCGTTGGCAAGGTCAGGTTGCACGCCTCCGTCCAGGGCGTTGGCATTTCGGACTGCTCGGTGCCTGCTTCCCGGGAGTAGTCGGTTCTCGGGACTTGGTGTCTTGGTTCTTGGTCAGAGCTTGGTTCCTTGGGCCTTGGGCCTTGGCGCGAAGCGCCTCGCTACATCCGACAAATCTAGCCACATCCAGTTGGCGACTCGAAAAGAGTCACAACCACAGGATGTGGCTCTTTTCTTTATCTTTTGTTAAGATTAATTTCGGAGAGTAGGTTCATGAATATGTGTTTAAGGACACATATCACCGAAATCTGCACAAATTGTATATGTTACCAGTGTTATGCCGATCAAGGTCGGTCTGAGTGTGACAAGCTAAGCTTGTCGTGTAACGCAATCTTGTGGGTACTCCGTGCTATTATTTGGGATCGGCCTTAAAGGATTGGATTCCGTATAAAATACAAGAGCTGGACGCGTCTGGCTCTGGTGACTTGGAAGGTAATAGCACATCTCGTGATCCCCGAGCACAACGCCTCCTGGACGAACGTGCCGATCGTCAACCGCAACCTCAACGATGGCAAGGTCAAGTTGAACGCCAACGACCAGGGCAATGACAATTCGGACTACTCGGTGCCTGCTTCCCGGGACTGCCCACATATTCAAAGAAACGCCCAAAAAGCGTTTCTTTATTATGCGAACAAACTATTTATTCCGCTTGTTCAAATCATTTATCCAACCGCCAATTTGTTTGCCAATATTTTGAAGATTAGATTCCGTGGTAATATATTGTGCATTTGAAATACACTTACAATCTTTGCAAAGTCTGACTAAAAGTTTTAAGATATCCAGCTTGTTGCTGGCAATATTAATGGATTGTAATTTGAGATTAATATCTTGTTCAGCAGCAGCTTCTAGAGCCAGTTCAGTAATGCGTAGTAAATACTCACCACATTTGTTGCCTAAACCATAACGCTGGGCTTTAGGAAATTTAAGCACTAACTCATGCCAGGATTTATTGGCGTCATAAAGCGCTTGGATAACTGGCAGGTCAAACATGATATGAACCAACTTTCTTTGATTCCCCATGTGTCGGGGGGGGGGGGACGATACTGGAACTTTTATTCATAAAAACGATGAATTATTTATTAGGATTTGTTCAGTCGATAATTTATTTTTAGCCTGGAGTAAATTTTGCAAAGGTAAGCGCAAAAGAAAAGATGTAATGGAATACGAGCTTAAGCTAGAGGATAACATATTTCAACTTCATTACGAATTATTGTCAGGAACATATCAACATGACCCCTACGAACCTTTTATTGTTCATGATCCAAAAAGACGTCAAATTCACAAAGCAAGTGTAAAAGACAGGGTCGTACACCAAGCTATTGTTAATGTTATTGAGCCGTTTTTTGAAAAACGATTTATTTATGATAGTTATTCCTGCAGAATAGGCAAAGGCACACTCGCAGCCGCTGAAAGATTGAGATATTTTCTTACAAAATCATCGTTTAATAATACAAGAACCACCAATGCTCTAAAAGGTGACATTAAAAAGTTTTTTGCAAGTGTCGATCAAACTATTTTATTAGGGCTACTCTCGAAACAAATTTCATGTAACCGACTTTAAAATTGTTGCAGAAAATAATCTCGAGTTTCCAAGTTGGCCCGTATAAAGGAATTCCTTTGGGTAATCTAACCAGTCAACTATTTGCCAATGTCTATATGCACGAACTGGATCGTTTTGTGAAGTTCCAACTTAGAGAAAAATTTTACCTTCGATATTGTGATGATTTTTTAATTTTGCATCATGATAGGAAACACCTTGATGAATTAATACCGGTCATCCAAAATTTTTTACAAATAAAGTTACGGTTATCTATTCATCCTAATAAAATATTCAAACGAACGCCATCCCAAGGAATTGATTTTGTTGGATATGTATTATTTGGACGTGCCACAGTGCTTCGCAATAAGACGGTAAAGCGAATGATTCGGAAGGTAAACCAAGAAAACAAGACCTCATATCTTGGATTATGTTCACACGCCGATACGTATGAGTTACAGAAAAGGATAAAGAATATTTTGTAAAAAACCGAGCCCAGGACTCGATTTGAGAGTGTGGTTAAAAGGAGCTATTCAGGAACTCACCTTTGGTGGCCTTGATGACCATCTGTTGATCAGTATTATTATCTACAGGCCGTTCTTCTTTTTTAAGTTCATCTGGTCGTTCGATCATACCCAGCAGTAAAACTTTGAATTTTTAGTTAGTTTTATAGTATAGATGACGTTGCTAAAAACCAACAACGGTTAACTTTCTTAGCAGCGTTTGTTAAATACACCCAACTCCTGAAATTCAAAGTTTTCCTGCTGGGCATGTGCTTGTATTATGGCTGAGATTGAGTAGATGTGCAAGTTGTTCTTTGATAATTAATTAGGTAAGATGTTCTTAATTAATTTCAACGCTATGTCAAGAATTTCAAAACATGATTGGGGAACCTATCTAGACCCGACATCACCAGAGTATGCACCAACCGATCAGGAAATAAAAGAGGAAGAAAAGTTGCGGGGAACAATTTTGCGAGAGCTGGATTATATAAATCGTCAATTGTCTCACCCAAAAGAAGATCCTTTTACTGGTGAAAAAAGCAGGTTTGCAGTAACTGATCCGGAATTGATTTGGGATAATATAGACCACACCAGGACTAACTTTCTGGAAAAAATCAAAGACCCAGAATTAAAAGCCGAGTTGGAAGGAAAAATTCAGGTGATTGAAAAACAAGTATATAAACAATATATACCTTTTGTTGATTCACAAATTGACACCTTTGGTTATGTTAATAGTCCAATAAATAAATTTCCTTCTGGACGATCAATGTCAGTTCAAGAAGTTGAAGAACATATTGATCAGGCTCGATATACTCTTGGGTGTTTAGAATTATCTGAAAAAGAAAAAATGGAATTCATTTTTGAACTAACCCGTTTGGAAAGCAAATTTAAACGTTATCTAGGCGAACCGACTTTGTTTAATTTTGAAGAAATTGAAGAAAGTTTATTCAGGGATCTGACCGACTTTCGAATGTATCACTTTGAAACCATTCAAGATTATAGAAAAACTTTTGGGTCTGAAGAGGGTGAAAGAGATAAGTTAAAAGAAATTGAGCGATTAGAATATAAAAGTCATCAACTTCAAGAAATAGCTGCCAGAATGCTAAAGGAACAAAATAGAGACGATTGTCAAAAAAGAGCTCAAGGGCTAAATGAGTTTCTCGATCATTTAAAAGATAGTGTTACCCTACCAAGAGAGTCTTTGGCTCTTGAGGGAAAATTAAAAGATTTGTTGCAACGCTTGTTGGCAAAAGAAGAAGTTAGTCAGGATGAAATAAAAGGGTTTGAAGAACAACTAACTGAAATGAAAAAGAAAAGATCAGGGTCTGCTACCGGAACGGTTAAACACTGCGATCGTTTATTTGGGAAGATTAGAAAAACTTTGGCCGGAGAAACAATACATGAAGAAGACGATCAAATAATGATTGACATTGGAGATATAAATTGGGCTTGGTCGCGTCTCGGGCTTGAGTCTAATGCAACAGAAATAGAAATTAAAAAAGCTTATTATCAGCTGGCCATGAAATATCATCCAGACAGAAACAAGTCGGAAGAAGCTGAGAATCA
Source organism: Candidatus Uhrbacteria bacterium (assembly GCA_043811105.1). Lineage (GTDB taxonomy): Bacteria > Patescibacteriota > Patescibacteriia > UBA9934 > CAZDDW01 > CAZDDW01. Next base: position 3,248 of record JBDRNK010000085.1, on the reverse strand, counting down.
GATGAAAAAGATAAACGCCGCCTTTGATTTTATCAAGCGGGTGAATAAAGGCAAAAAAGAAAAATAACAAAAAACCGAGTCCTAGACTCGATTTTTTTCGATCCTGTCGGAGCTTCTGGTGATCGGGTTGTTTGGAATATCCCCCATAGTCCCCCACTACCAAGTCGTGTGTAGTAGTGGAGGACGACGGGGGATGGTGGGCCGAGAGGGGATCGAACCCTCACCCGCTTTCGCGGACAGCATTTTAAGTGCTGCGCGTATACCTTTCCGCCACCGGCCCGCATTTATTAATATTTCTGCCTCGATGGGTTGTTTTTAAACTATGGCAGTTTGGACACAAGATTCTTAGATTACATAGTCGATTGTCACACGCGTTTCCATTGATGTGGTCCATCTCTAGGGGAAGTCGTCCATCTGTTGAATGTTCTGCCCAGCCACATTCTTCACAGCGCATTGGTTTTAATTTATTGTTGAATAAACGCTGTTTGAGCTTGTGGCTTTGGAAGTTGCTATTTTTTACCAAGATTTGTTCTAGTGGAATGACCGGGTTTCGAGGAATTTTTAAACCTTTATTCCATCCTTGACCTCGGAAGTGTTTGATGTTTATTTCGTATTGCCTTAAATATTTTTTAATTTGCGTATAATTACCACCAGCCTGCTTTAGGCCCAGCTTACCAAGCACTTGTCGAATACTCGTTGATTCGCGAGCCGCCTGAACTAAGTCTTTTTTTGTCCATTTTCTAGGTTTCATGTGTACTAAGTATAGCAATTGGTAGACGCATTGTAAAGACAGTATTTAGCGTTTTCCACATGGTTCCGCCATCGCAACGTGGCTTGATGATAGCCAAAAAGAAACAGTTTGTCAAGCCTGATTTGTTCTGCTAAAGTGTGTAAACACCGTTCATTTAAGGAGCTAACCATGAAAGAACAAGGCTTCTTCCAATATCTGAATTTGGTTTTTCCAAGAACCAAAGCTGAGTTGTTGGGAATCTTCAAGATAACACTAGGGCTCTATGTCGAGCCTTCGATTCACGAAAATCGTCCATGTCATTTGGTGTACGGTTCAGGAATCAAAACATCACGGCCTGCTTTGCGAATCTTTGGGCGCACCCTAGAGTTTCTGCCAGGCGGGGCTTGGTTGTTTTCTTGGCTCTGTACCCATGAAGACATGCAAGCTGAGGTTCAAGGATGCAAAGACTCGCTTGCTTTCCAGGGCGACCCTGATCAGCTTGATCTAATCCTTTTGTCTGAAGGTTTGATTGTTGATGTGATCGAGGGCAGTGATCAGTATCTTCGTTTGGTTCGTCGTGGAAATTATGGTGAAGGTGACTCTGATCAGATTATGGCTTTGGTTTTTTGGAAAACTGTGTTTTTTCGAAAAGCCGGTCGAGGTTTGTTCATTTTGCTTAGTGCTGAATCAGCTAAGTTCCAGATCATTTCAGCTAGTCAGGCTTTGCAGCCTGTTGTTGATGATCGGGCAAATCAAGACCGAATTCCAACCATCATGCTTGGTGACCAAGGAGACAGTCTGATTTTTCGCACTAGCCTCTTGCGTGTCTTCTAGACACGCTTTTTTTATACAAACACAAAACCGACCGGTCAGGTCGGTTTTGTGGTGGAGTTCCACTTCGCCAAGGCTTCGTGGGACACCCCACATAGCTCGAGCTTCGCTCGAGCGACGTGGGGTGGAGCGGGAAACGGGTATCGAACCCGCGGCCTTCTCCTTGGCAAGGAGACGCTCTACCACTGAGCTATTCCCGCATAAAACCTACCGAATGTAGGCCCTCTCCACAATTTATCATCGTCTTTGTAGTGGTGATTTTATAACATTTTCTGTAAGCCGTCAACGTTATTTTTTCTGAAAAACATAGCTAGTAGAATACCTTTTGTGCATTCCAAGAAAGTAATATTTCTATTTCTGAAGGATTGGAGGAAGAGAATTTATCGTAGAAAGCGGTATCGTGAGTTATTCTTGGCAAATGGCTTATTATTCAAATAAAAGCGACACAGGTAGAATGTAAGTTGTAACACATAACATTCTATCCTATGCCGCTATGTTCAATCGTAATGCCTTATAAAGAAAATTGCAAAGTGGAAGGTCACATTCTCACACGTTTCAAGATCGCTCGTCACTATTTTTATGATCATATTTCTCAAGTAGAGATTGCTCAGAAAGTCTCATGTCACCGCAATACTGTAGGGTCTGTTGTCGCTTTGTGCAAGAATGAGGCATCTGAGAATGCTTGGAAATATCTCAAAAACTCTCAGCACATCTCAGTCGATATCCTGGAAGACGTATTCTCATTTCTGCTGGCAAAACCATCAACTCCTCACGCTCATCCCACTCAACTACGTGGTGAGGAAGAGGCTTTCATTGTTGAGCGTCAGGCCTCATTAGGGTTTGGTGCCAAGCGTTTGTACAGCCACCTGAAACGCAGTGGAGAGAACATGACCGTCTACACACTTTCGAAGATACGTGGAGTATACAAAAGAAACAACCTCAAAAAGAAGACCAAAAGAACAATGAACGGTAATAGACGCGCACTCTATAATTATAGTGAAATAGGGGCTTTTGAGCACTTACAGTACGATACAAAGGACATTCTGGACCAGAAGGCTCTTCCCATAGAAATCTATAACCTATTCAAAAATAACAAAGATTTACCCAGATACCAATGGACTATCATTGATGCTAAAACACGTACACGCTTTCTGGCCTGGTCACATAACCTCAATAGCTGGTATGGATTCACCTTCCTTGTCTTTGTGGTTCATTGGCTCCGTGCTCATGGTCATTGGCACCACATACAGGTGCAGGTAGACGGCGGTTCAGAGTTCTGTAGTAGTTCAGAGAAAAAACTGACCGCATGGAATAAAAGGCTTGCTTTCTTGAATGCCTCTGTAATCCAAACAGAAGGAGTGAAGTGGAAACAGAATTTAGTTGAGAGGTCTCACCGAAGTGACGATGAAGAATTCTATGTTCCTCGTGGATATCATATTAAAACAAAAACAGACTTCCTAGTGGAAGCCCAACAGTGGCTCTTGTACTGGAACTGTGAACGAGAGAATTCTGGTATCTATATTAACAACAGAACCCCGGAACTGGTCATGGATGACCTAGGCCTCCATCAAGGTTATCGCCTAGCTAGATTTCCAGTACTAGTACTCGATGACCTATTTGAACCCATGCAAGTTCTATTCGATGGAACAAACTTAGAAAATGCACAAAAGGATTTGACACATTACCA
>JBDRNK010000084.1:0-2322 GCA_043811105.1 Candidatus Uhrbacteria bacterium | reverse complement strand
CAAGCGGCGTTGATCCAGGCAACATTTACGAACCCGAGTACCGGCCGGGCCAGTGAACACAGATTTTCTTCATTGATCGGATTCCTCTTGTGTGGCATGGCACTGGAGCCTTTTTGACCAGCGGTGAAAAGCACAGTCATCTCGTTGAACGGAGTTGACTTGAGCAAACGCATGTCCTGTCCGAACTTATGCAAGCTCTGGGACAGACTGGCCAAGGCAGTAAAAACACGCAAGTCAATCTTCCGGGTGTAGGTTTGGCCGGTGACTGTCCAAGAGTTTGGAAGTCCCAGTTCTTGCAAGAAAGCATACTCAAACTCATTTGGAGTCATGTCTTGTTTTTTGAGCATCTTACACAAAGTTGATCTGGTACCAACCGCACCCTTCAAACCCTTGGGCAACAGAATGTTGCGAAGACTACGTAGTTCCTGTAGGTCAATCATCAGATCAGTAGCGTACATGGCCAAACGATATCCAACTGTCGTGGTTGAAGCAGCTTGCCAGTGAGTGAAACCACAGCAACGCAGATCAGCGAATTTTTCGATCTGCACCGCAAAGTCACGAAGGAGATTTTCCAGTTCTTCAATGATTAACTCAAGAGAATTGCGAATCAGGATGATGTCAAGATTTGATGTATTGTCCTCGCTGGTCATCCCTTGGTGCAGGAGGTTGCCACCAAGTGGAGCCTGGTCCTTGAAGTGTTCAAGGGCAGCGACGATGTCGTGTTTGGTGGTTTTTTCCTTTCTGAACACTTCGGCAATATTTGTGTCATCGATCAGAGATGCCAATTCAGCGATCTGTTCCTCGCTGGCCAAGCCAGCTACCAGCTGAGCTTTGGCTTGGGCTACCCAGACCTGGCGTTGCACATGGAAACGATGATCCAGTGACCACAGTCTTCGCATAGCTTCGGATCCGTATCGCCAAGTCAGAACGCAGATGTAAGTGGACCAGTCGAACATGATTCTACCTTTCGGTTGGAAGGTGCATTTTTGTTTGCCTGAGTTTTAGCATAAACTAAAAGGCGAGGTCAAGTGACCCCGCCTATAAATGACACCCTGGCGGGTGTCATTCCCTACAAATTAATTCCTACCCGCTCTTTTACTTGATTCATTTTCTTCGCTGCGATTTCTTTGGCGCGTTCTGCACCATCATCCAAGATAGACTTTAACATCTCCGAATCTTCCATTAGTTCAGAGTGCCGCATGCGGATCGGAGTGATAAATTCAACCATTGCTTCAGCCAGATCAGATTTGAAATCAGCATAACCTTTGTCTTTATATTTTGTTTCAATCTGTTTTGGGGTTAGATCGGTTACTGCTGACATGATCGTAATCAGATTATAAACCCCTGGTCGTTTAACCTCGTACTTGATTGTCCCCTCAGAATCCGTAACTGCAGATTTAATTTTCTTGGTTATTGTGTCGTCGTCATCAGTCATTAATATATAGTTCTTTGCACTAGAAGCTGATTTACTCATTTTCTTAGTTGGATCATCCAGTCCCATGATCCGCGCTCCTTCGGTTCGTAAACGAACTTCCGGGACTTTAAAGATACTTCCAAAGAGATGGTTAAAACGCTCAGCCAGATCGCGAGCTAATTCAACGTGTTGCTTCTGGTCCTCACCAACCGGCACTACATCCGTGTTGTACAACAAAATATCAGATGCCATTAGGACAGGGTATGAGAAAAGCCCGACTCCGACAGTGTCATGTTTTCCGCGACCCTTTTCTTTATATTGAGTCATCCGCTCTAATTCGCCCATGTGAGTGATGGTATTTAAGATCCAGCCAAGCTCGGCGTGTTCTGAAACTCGAGATTGTTGAAACAAAATCGATTTTTTCGGATCAACTCCAGCAGCTAAATACATGGCTGCCAGGTTCAAAACATTATTGCGTAGATCTTCAGGATCCTGATGCACGGTCATGGCATGCAGATCAACAATGCTAAAAACACAGTCGAACTCATTTTGTAGCTCAACAAACTGTTCAATGGCTCCAATGTAGTTGCCAATGTGAATGTTATTTGTCGGTTGGATTCCGGAGAATATTCGCTTTTGGTTCATATGAGGAGATAATAGCATTAAGAAAAAAAGAAAACAAGAAAAAAAGAAAAAAAGCTCGGAGGCTTTCTTTCTTTATTTTTTTATTACACTTCAATAACCACTGGCAAAACCATTGGACGTCTTTCTGTTTTCTTAAACAAGAACGTACCAAGGTCGTTGCGGAGTCGATTGCGAATGTAGTCGGAATCAGCTTGTGAGGATGGATTTCGGTCAGTAACAATATTTTTTGCTCTTATTCGTACCGCTTCAATCAATGCTTTGTT
>JBDRNK010000083.1:0-8781 GCA_043811105.1 Candidatus Uhrbacteria bacterium | reverse complement strand
CCCCCCAACCGTTCCAACCGCAGTTACAGTCTTGATTTGATTCTGACTGATTTTTATCTTTTCTCTTTTCTTCTTTTCCTTGATCATTTTTTTCACTTCTTCAGGTGATGCTTCAAGATCTACCACATCTTTCAATGATTCCGTAGTTGATCCATACTCGGCCTCAAACTTTGATTGACGCCCGGCTTGTTCTGCAGCTCTTTGTGCTTCAACTCGAGCCTTTGCCAATTGCCTTGCTTCTGCTTCTTTAGACACAGCAGCATGAGCTTTTTCCAATTGCGCTTTTAACTTGGCTTGTCGATCTTCTTGCTTTTCTTTCAAGGCTTCGGCCGTAGCTTTATACTCTTCCTTCATTTCCGCTTCAAATGCTTGTTTTTCAGATCTATTCATATTTTTTATGTTATCCATTTAATGCTATCAAATATTTTACCACTTTACAACTTTTTTAAACCCGAGTAGATTTAATAATACATCTATGGACTCAATTGCTCCTACAATTGAAGATCTTGAAGAGTTGATCACCGGCTCATATAAAAATCCGAATCTTAAACTAATTCGGGAGGCTTATAATTTTGCTGAAAAAGTTCATGGCCAAACCATGCGTGATAGTGGTCATCCCTATATTACCCATCCGGTAGCTACGGCCTGTCGACTGGCTGAAATGAATTTGGGTTTAAATGTTGTTGCCGCCGGTTTGCTTCATGATGTTATGGAAGATGGCGATGTGGGCAGAGAGGAGCTGGAAAAAAAGTTTGGTTCTGAGATTGCAAATTTGGTTGAAGCTGAAACGAAATTACGTAAAGCCTACTACAAGGGCATTGAACGATACAGCGAAAACATGCGACGAATGTTTCTGGCTATGGCCACTGATGTTCGTGTTGTCTTTATAAAATTTGCTGATCGTTTACATAATCTAAAAACCCTTTACGCTCGACCAATTGATAAACAACGAAGAACTTCGCAAGAGACACTTGATATCTATGGTCCGATTGCCGGACGGCTGGGTATGCGGGAAATTAAAGGTGAGCTTGAGGATGCGGCGTTTAGTTATGCCTATCCGGAAGACTATCTGAAAACCCTGGAAATTTATGAGGCTCACATCACCCCACTAAAACCGTATGTTGACGAATTGATTGAAAAAATTTGTCAGATACTAGATGAGGCTGATATTAATTACACTTCTGTTCACGGCCGAGCCAAACGGCTTTACAGCCTTTATAAAAAATTGAAACGAAAAGACAACGACATTGAAAAAGTACATGATCTGATCGCTGTTCGAATTATTATCAATGATGTTGCTGATTGTTATGCCGTACTTGGAATCATGCATAATCGCTGGGCGCCAATGTCCGGAAGAATAAAAGATTATATTTCTCAACCAAAACCAAACGGCTACCAATCTCTGCACACCACCGTTTTTTGTGACCGCGGGCACATTGTTGAGTTACAAATTCGAACACAAGAAATGCATGAGCTGGCAGAATATGGTGTGGCCGCTCATTGGCGTTTTAAAGAAACCGGATCAAATAAAGTCAAAACGGTTGAATGGATGGAAGAGCTGGCAAAAATTCAAAAAGAAATTTCAGATAAAAAGGATTATTTGGATAAACTGGAAAAATTAAAAATCGATATCTTTCAAGACCGAATTTTTGTTTTTACTCCTAAGGGTGATGTGATGGATCTTCCAGAAGAAGCCACACCAGTTGATTTTGCCTACGCCATCCATACTGATATTGGTGATAAAGCCGTGGCTGCAAAAATAAACGAAAAAATGGTCAACCTGGATACAGCTTTAAAGTCCGGTGATATGTGTGAAATTGTCGTTGATAAAAACCGGAAAGGGCCAAATGCTGATTGGCTTAAATTTGTTAAAACCAACCAAGCTCGACAGAAAATAAAAAACGCAACCAAAAAAACCATGAAAGGTTGGTTGCGAGAAATTATTCATCACTAGCTAAGACGTTCCTTTAACTTTTTTAAATCTTCACGAGAATAATATTCAACAATAATTTTTCCCTGACCACCGTTATCTTGAATTGAAACCTTTGTTCCTAAATAAGACTGTAATTCTTGTTCAAGCGCTGTTAAATTCGGATCTTTACCGGATTGATGTCGCTTGCCAATAGCCCGAGCCTCGACTTCACGCACAGTCATATCCCCCCCAAGCACAGCCTGAAAAAGCTGTTTTTGTTTTCCAGGATCTTTTTCCGCCAATAAAGTACGAGCGTGTGTTCGTGAAAGTCTGCCCTCGCGCAAAGCCTGTTTGATATCTTCTGGCAACTCCAATAGACGAATGACGTTGGCTACTGTTGATCGTGCTTTGCCGACCCGTTCAGACACTTGATCTTGCGTTAGATCAAACTCATCCGTTAAAGTTTTATATGCCGAGGCTTCTTCCAAAGGATTCAAATCAGCTCGTTGAATATTTTCAATCAAAGCCAACTCAAGTTTTTCTTGATCATTTACTGTACGAATAACAATTGGCACCTTTTTCTCACCGGCTTTTTTTGCCGCTCTTAACCGACGCTCGCCAGCAATCAATTCATACTGACCATCTTCTCGAACGGAAACAACCAGTGGCTGAAGAATTCCATGCTTGGCAATCGATCTAACCAGATCCGCTAAATTTTGTTCATCAAATTCCTGACGCGGTTGTCTTGGATTATGATGAACTTTTTCAATAGCCACCTCTGATTCATGAACCTGGGGTTGATCTTTTACCACTGGTGGACTATCTTCATTTTTATTTGGGATCAAGGACGACAACCCTCGACCAAGGCCGGTTTTTGACATAAGAAACTAAAAAAATAAACAAATAATAAAATATATTATAATTGCCCTTCATCTTTCATAATCAGCTCCTGGGCCAGGCGTTGATAAGCTCTAGCGGCTTTTGATTTCGGTTCATAGCCAATAATCGTTTTTCCAAATGAAGGGGCTTCGGCTAAACGAACACTGCGCGGAATGACTGATCGAAAAATTCGATTTGGAAAATGTTGATAAAGCTCTTGTAAAACATCGCCGGATAATTTTGTTCGAGCATCGAACATGGTTATTACAGCTCCCATTACCTCAAGATCAGACTTAATGTTCTCCTTAACTAAATTGACTGTGTTTAATAGTTGACTCAAACCTTCAAGAGCATAATATTCAGCTTGCACCGGAATTAAAATTGAATCCGCAGCCACAATTCCATTCAAAGTCAAAATCCCCAAGGATGGTGGATTATCAATAATAACATAATCATAATCATTTCGAATTTCCAGCAAGGCTTTATGCAAAAACCATTCTCGCTCCTGAGCATCAACTAATTCAATGTTCACTCCAGCCAGATTAGCGTGGGCCGGAATTATTCGAAAGCCTTCATGATCGGTGGCATAGACCAACTCCTTCATGTTCTTGTTACCGATAATTCCATCATAAACACTATCTTCAAGAACCTGGTGATCAATTCCCAATCCTGAAGTGGCGTTTGCTTGTGGATCCAGGTCGATCAGCAAAACAAATTTTCCCAGCTCAGAAAGACACGCCGCCAAATTTAGCGCCGTGGTGGTTTTCCCCACTCCACCCTTCTGATTGACTACCGAAATTATGTGTGCCATACAATTACTGATCTATTATAGCGGAAAAAAAGAAAAAAAGAAATAAAAAAGAGGCTCGAAGATCTCGAGCCTCAGGCGTATTTTTCACCCAGGAGTTCCATGGGTTCATCAACGAAAGAAGCTGGGTCAGAGTAGATCTTGATCAGACCACGATCCCTCCGTCTATAGACCCAGTCGGGCAGATCGGTTGTACCCGGCATCTTGGCCAGGACTCTGGCTCGCCCTCCGGTCCGATCATGCAAGAAAACCTGAATCGGAACCTTAGCCGCGACAGCATCATTTTCCAGCGAGTTTCCAAACATGGCCAAAATTCGCTTACTGACTACACCATACCCCCTGATCGCATACCAGAAGCCAAGTGAAGGCTTGTGTGCTCCCAGGTTGGTTGGCGTGTACTGCTTGTCAAAAACGTCGCCAAGACCAAATGTGGAAACCATGTTGGCCAGCACTTGCTGGTTCTGATTCGAAGCAAGTACCAACCACCAGCCATGCTGATGACAAAACTCGCTCAGACGTTCCATGGCGTTACGCATGTCATCACGGACAACATACAGGGCAGTATCGCTGGTAATGGTTCGTCGAATCGTTTGACTGCGAGTTTCTTTTTCAGACTCACCCAGTCTTTGATTCATATCACCGAGAACAGCAACATTTACCTTTCGCCAATAAGTTTCAATATCCTCATCATCATTGAGAAACTCTCGACGTCGTGCCCGCAGGGTTCGGCAAAGAGAGTTTTTGAAGGCTGTGGTTACTTGCCTATCCGCCGCATCAGCGTAGAGCTGAAACGGAGCTTCGGCATCTTCCCATTCGAAAACTGTTTTCATGGCGTCGACGCAGACCACGTCGACGTACCCATTGCTCTCTGGCATTTGGTACTCCGAGCGTGTTCTTGATTAAACGCGTCAACTTTTTCTCCACGATTCAGCTACCTGTTTAAGGTACTCAGGACTCTTAAAATAAGAGACTTGATGGCCAAGTTTTACCATTAATGACAAAGATTGTCAAGCACTTGCATAATTAATTAAACAACAAAAAACACCCAGCTTTTGCTGAGTATTTTTTGGTAGCGGGGACCGGATTTGAACCGACGACCTTCGGGTTATGAGCCCGACGAGCTACCTGACTGCTCTACCCCGCGATGTTGTGTTGCGCATTATAACCAACACTGTCTTTTTTGTCAATTAACCGACCTGTCCAACAACAGCCGTGCCTGCCAGCAAGATTTCCTTTTAAATCAAGGGCTGGTAGCGGGAGTGGGGTTCGAACCCACGACCTTAGGCTTATGAGTCCTACGCTCTAACCAACTGAGCTATCCCGCCACATATATTCTTGACGGGATGATTTTATCATAATCTTGATCTTTTATCAATATCATGATAGTATCGAGGCCACATACTGTATGCCGTGGTGGCGGAACTGGTAGACGCGCCGTGTACACATGGTGGCCAGATGGCGGAACTGGTAGACGCGCGGGACTCAAAATCCCGTGATGGCAACATCGTGAGGGTTCGAGCCCCTCTCTGGCCACCATGTGTACAGGACTCACCCTGTACCACATTGGGTACAGGGTGCCCCAACACCCTACGTGGTTTGGGGCAAAATCCCGTGATGGCAACATTGTGAGGGTTCGCCCGTATACCAGACCAGCGAGGCTGGCCGGTATAGGGCGTCCAGTACCCCACGTGGTACTGGACGAGTCCCTCCCACGGCACCAAAAAAACATCCACAATTTTAGTGGATGTTTTTTGTAAATTTTGATATAATAGTCGCTGTTATATGACACTAACCACTCACGCTACAGTCGGTATGCTTATCGGCTATACGGTCGGACAACCGTTGGCCGGTTTTGTTTTAGGTTTTATCTCACACCTGCTCTTGGATGTAATTCCACACGGAGATTATGAGCTGGGGAAAAGTATTCGAAAATCAAAAGCACAATTGAAAAAGATTCTTGGTTTTATTACTCTTGATGCCATTGTGGCTATTTTCTTGATTTTGATTCTAGTAAACATCAAAGAGCTGGTTCCGTTGCGAGCAATATCTTGGGCTATTGTCGGTGCTGTTCTGCCAGATCTCTTGGTTGGAATCTATGATGTGACCAAAAATAAATGGCTCAAACCGATCAACACCCTACACTTCTACTTCCATGATTTATGGCATAAAAAAAGAAAAGACTTGCGTCTTAGCCATGCCCTTGCACTACAAATATTAATCATCATCTTGATCCAGACCCAACTCTAGATGAAATAAATACCCGTAATGATATCACTTTAGGGACCGACACGCGTACCTGTCCCCCGAAGCTCGAAGAGCGAAGGGGGAAGCGTGTCATTTTGATTTATTGCCACAACCACCAATTCATCATCAATCCTCTTTCTAACTTCACAGCATTACCATGACTAAGCAATCCGCGATACGACTGTAGTGTTTCGTTCGTCGGATGTTCTCGAATCCGTTTCATCATCCTTTGTTTGGTCACATTTCTCAAAACCCGATGATCAGGAAAATGCACCCAGCCCAAAAAATCAACACCTGAAGCAAAAGTGCGAATCTCATTCTTGCCCTCGTGCAAATTTAATTTAAGGCTGGTATTAAGAAACTTTGAAATATCAGGAACAATCGACTCGAGCCAGTCTTTGTCTTGAGATAAAATAACAAAATCATCAGCGTAGCGAACATAATACTTTGCTTTTAACCGATGCTTAACCCACTGATCAAATTGGTTCATGTAAACATTACTAAACAATTGTGAAGTCAGATTACCCAACGGTAATCCAACACTGCAATCCGAGCCACTTTGAAAGCTATCGATCACATTCGATAACAACCATAAAATATCGCTATCCGGAATATACTCACTAAGAATCTCAAACAGTGTTCCGTGATCTATGCTAGCGAAAAATTTTCTTATGTCACATTTCAACACCCAACATGTTTTGGTATGGTTTTGACTAACCTGAAAAGCCATATTTCGAAACCGATCCAGTGCTTTATGAACCCCTTTATCATCCCGACATGAAAATGAATCGGCAAAAAAGGTTCGATCAAAAAATGGATAGAGGATCCGGTAAATCGCATGATGCAACAAGCGATCTCGCACGCTAGCCTTATGAATGTGCCGACGTTTTGGATCGGTAATATAAAAACTTTCATACCCGCCGTGCTGATACTCTTTACACACCAGGTCTTCGTGTAATGCTATAATATTATCCATTAGATCGCGGGTGAATATCTGTACATCTCGCTTTGACTTTTTGCCAATAATAAATTCCTGCCAAGCAGGAAGCAGATTTTCTAAACAAATAATATCTTCGTATTTATGAGCCAACTGAATTTTCACAAAACTTTTAAGAACCCCCCCCCCGACAGGATTCTGACGAAATATCGATTATTACTGATCTAAGTGGGACTTACAAAATCTGGCATAATTACTTAACTCACCTACCACGACTAACACGTTATACTCTAGGAAATAAAATCGATAGCCTGTTTACCGAATGCCTGGAACTTACCCTACTTGCCAAATACACCACCAGAAACCAAACTCTTCCTGTCGTTCAAAAGTTAAGTAGTAAGTTTGACACTCTTAAATTCTTTTTACAAATCCTTTGGGAAATTAAAGCTATGGATAATAGTAAATATCAACAACTTTCTGTACCATTGAAAAAAATCGGTGGTGGTATTGGTGAATGGATGAAATTATTGAAAAAAGAAACTCCCGCAAATACGGGAGAATGAAAAGACTGGCGAAGGGCGAGGAACCGACAGCTGGCATTCCAGTGATTGTCAGGATCGTCCCAGTTCAGGTTCAGATCGCGCTTGGAACCGTTCCTATCCAGATAAGGCACGTTGCGGTTGCCGTTCGGGTTGACCCAACTAGAGCCCTCGTAATATGCAAAACATCATCTAAGCCACCACCCATCGAATACTCTCAGGGTTGTATCGTATTTAGAGCCTTTATCTCCCTAATGCTTTGCACCAAGTATCTTCATTTTTGGATGTTACCCAAGGCTCTCTAATCTTATTGAATCAACAAGATTATTCTCGCCTTGAAATAAATCAGAGTTCGGTCGCCCAAAGCCATGGCCGTGGACTGTAGCACCTACTCCATAAATATTTTACCAAAAATAAAAATCCCTGCACAGACTATTCTATACAGGGATATGAGAATTGATCCGCGCCTCAGCACCTGCAGGTGCTGAGGCAAGGGACCAAAGGGATCAAGGACCGGCCGAAGGACCGAGGATCCTAGGATCCAGAGGGCTGAACCTTGCGAAGGGCGAGGAACCGACAGCTGGCATCCCAGTGATTGCCAGGAGCGCCCCAGTCCAGGTTCAGATCGCGCAAGGAACCGTTCCTATCCAGAAAAGGCACGCCGCGGCGGCCGCGCGGGCTGACCCAGCCGGAGCCAAGAGCGATAATCGGGAACTGGCGCTGTACGTTCGGGTTTGCGGCTCCGAAGGCGAGCAGGTGCTCGATCCGTACCGGCTCCAGACCCTGTGTTGCAAGGTGCTCTTCGACCTGTCTGGTCGTGGCCTGACGGTTCAAGTGAACCAGAATCAGCTCGTACACAGCCTCACCCTTGCCTTGAATCGGGAAGTTCTTGGCAATGATGTCTGGGTTGGTCCAGTCGTACTTACCGGCCGCGATCATCTGCTTTAGGGTCTGGTTGTAGTTGATGGTGATTGGGAAAGATTTGTGGTTGTCTTCGTTGCCACTTACGATCATCTGAGCGACCTTGGTCATCCGCTCCGAATCACTGAGCAAGCGACGCAGATCATCATCGCTACCCCCAACCGACATCACAGCCTCGACGATCGTTTTCCAAATCTCCCAAGCCGTTCCGAAAGCACTGATGAACTCGCTTTTCTGCTGTCCCATTCTTACCTCTTTCTTGGCCTACCCCTTACCGACACACTATGCGCCGGCCTAAGGCCTACCAATTTTAGCCAGGGTTTATCCCTGACCAGAAAACGAACTTGAAGCTAAATATAGCATAAAATCAAGGGTTTGTCAACCCTTGATTGGTGATATTTGGCTAAATTGACACCCTTACGGGTGTCGGTCCCCACGACCAACTCTAGAGAGAACCTCTAGGGTTTTTTGAGCGGATTTTTCCCAAGTGAATTCGCCTGATCGTGCCAAACCACGTTGACCCAGCTCTTGAGCCACTTGG
>JBDRNK010000082.1:0-3241 GCA_043811105.1 Candidatus Uhrbacteria bacterium | reverse complement strand
AGACGAACCGAACCTCGCACTAAGGTGCGGATACTCGAGAGATGGCGCAACGCCTGCTTCGGCAAGCAATGCAGTCAACCTGGATCTTCCAGGCTCACGGGCATCCGTCACCAACCTATCCCAGCGAACACGATTTCGCTGATGATCCTCAAGACCTTAACACCCGTTAAGGTCTTCTTTTTTATCAACCGGGGTCAGACCCCAACAAATACAACTGTGGATAAAGTGTCAAATATTTGACCTTTTGATGAGCTTGGGGTTGACAAACCAGCTTAATTCTGTCATAATAGACAGTCGCTGGAAAAGCGATATTTAATCAATGGAGGTCAAGCAAGATGCGAAAACAAGCTGTCATCATAGGTGGCGCTTGCGGCCACCAAGACATTGAAACGATCAATTTCTGGCACCACAATGCAACCGGTCACTTGAGCGCACATGGCTATGAACCAGTGCCAGTGCCTTACCAAGGCTTCAGTATGGACGAATGTGCTGAAAGCCTGATCAACAGCCTGAAAGCACGAACTAGCGCCGTACCGGTCATGGCTGTGGCCTATTCCATGGGCGGACACATTCTGCGCATAGTGGCGGATATTCATCCGGAGTGGTTTGACAAGGTGATCCTGTTGGCCTGCTTCCCACATACCGGCATGACTGTCAAAGCGTGCTGGAACAGCTACTGGAACATTCCCGGACCATTCACCAACGGAAGCCTGCGACCGCGAAGTGGTTCGCTCAAGCTAACCAAGGTCGAACACGT
The DNA here is from genome assembly GCA_043811105.1 of Candidatus Uhrbacteria bacterium. Taxonomy (GTDB): domain Bacteria; phylum Patescibacteriota; class Patescibacteriia; order UBA9934; family CAZDDW01; genus CAZDDW01. Next base: position 2,484 of record JBDRNK010000082.1, on the reverse strand, counting down.
TCGACGATTCCTGTTTCACGATGACCCTACTCGCTTCCAAAACAGCGAGTTGGAACTGATCCTGGAACACTGCCGTCCGGAACCTTCTTGGCCTTGCTTCCAACTAGGTATGACTGGTTTCCGTCAACCTGCCCCACCGCTTCAGATTGAACGAGCTGTGGCCTGGATTCCGGAAAAGGACAACCTTAGTCCTCATCGTTCTTTCCCAAACGAACCAACGATCGCCGTGCGTACATGCAGTGGTGGACATGGCTTTGTCTTTAGCGATGCGATCATGCGTCATGTGATTGATGAAAGCATCCGCCTTCTCAACGTATAACAAAAACCCGCGACCATTTTCGGTCGTGGGCATTTTATTTAGTATTTTCTCATTTCCTTAAAATATCGTACGTTCCTTTGACTTTCTCACATACTTCATCGCTTCTTCAGCCGTTTCGCAAACGGCAAACAGCTTTCGATCTTCTTTCTTTATTGTTCCCTCTTTTATAAAACAATCAATTTGTTCTAACATAGGTTCCCAAAACCCAGCCCCCATCAAAACCACCGGTATCTTTTGAGCCTTTCCGGTCTGAATTAAGGTAATCATTTCAAAAAACTCATCACAGGTACCAAAACCACCTGGAAAAAAAACATAAGCCTGAGCTGAGGCAGCCATCATCACTTTGCGGGTAAAAAAGTAGTAGAAACCCTTAGAGTGCATCACATACTTATTTATTCGTTGCTCAGTTGGTAGCATGATATTTATCCCGATTGATTTTTTTGGATCAACTTCATACGCACCACGATTAGCTGCTTCCATAATTCCTGGCCCACCGCCAGTAATAACCATATAACCACCTTTAGCCAGCATTGCCCCTAGCTTGCGCGCTTCTTTATACCATTTATTAGTTGAACGAAAACGAGCTGAACCGAAAATGGTTACCTCCTGCTTGAACTCAGATAAAAACTGAAAGCCCTCAACAAACTCAGACATGATCCGAAAAATCCGCCAGGTAATATCTGACATCTGATTTAATTCCAACTCAGCTTCTTCTGGATGTTCCGGTAAACGGTGCTTTATATTCTTTTTAATTTTTTTCTTTATTTCTTTTTCTATTTGTTTATCGTTCATAGATTTTCATTATACTATTGATGATACTCAGCGACAAATGTTTCGATCTCAGAAGCAATTAAATCAAACTCAGCCAGATCTTCTGGATCAACATAACTTCCACCAGTGGCGGTTTTATCAATAGTAGTTCCGCCCCCCAGATCCAAAACAATCGAAGTACCGCCCATGTCTGCAGCAAAATCTTCAATGATATCTATATCAGAGAACTGATATAGGGCCATAACATCATACAGATACTCTAGAACGCCTGGATCAAGCTCGTAAGTGGTTTCTGTGTATTCATCGCCCGTATCATCTTGTGTGACTACCTTAAGCTCTGTGCGCGAAATCGTGTATTGATAATAATATCCGTTAAAACCTTGATCATAACTGTAAGTGAGCACTGTTTCAGCCGGTGCAACCTCAGGAAGTCCTGCTGTTGTGTCTTCGGCATTCTCAAGACCAACCACAACCAGAACTGTTACTGCCACAATAATAGCTATTGCCAGTATGTGCAAAATTATTTTTTTCATAGTTTATTTTTTAGATGATTTTTAACAAAAGTAAAATGGTGCTCTAAAACAGAATGCTGTGGATGTGAAAAATCTTCTGGTTTAAACCATTGTAAATCTTCAATCTTACCTGGATCACCATTGTCTGCTTGATTTGGATCGATCTCAACCAAATGAACTGCAGCAACCCAATGAGTTGGTTTCCCATTATTTTTGCGATGAATATTATCTACAGCCACAAACTCAACAGAGATTGGATCTGTACAATATTCTTCCCTAACTTCACGACGCACTGCTTGTTCAAAAGTCTCACCATGTTCCATTGATCCACCACCACAGTCCCAACACCCTTGCTCGTCTCGACACCTATCTGATCGTTTATGTAACAAAAAACGACCCTGACCATCGTGACAATAGAAAACCACGGTCACACCGATATAATCTTCACCACGCTTTAACCCTGCTGCTTTGCATTTTTCATCTGCCATATTGTTTCTATTCTACGCGTTTATTAATCACCTGACAAACTTATTTAGAATTTATGCGTGTTTTGATACGGCCGGATCAAAACACGCATCACTTATCCACAATTTAAGCTTGACATAGACAGTATTTTCTGTTTAACTAAAATCAAAGCAACCAAAAACTCCCCATCCCTGGTGAGTTTTTATTTTATTGAGCTTTGTTATCTGTGGGCCTTGCTTAGTGCGTATGAGAGTTTGTCAACTCATCATACCGGGGGCCGAATTCTAAACATATTGTCCCACCCCTCAGACAAATGAGCCATTTCAGCTAAGATATGGCTCATATGCGAAGATTAACCCAATTAGAAAGAGAAGTTATCGAATTATGTTTAGCTAATGGTCGTAGTCACAGACGTAT
>JBDRNK010000081.1:0-9809 GCA_043811105.1 Candidatus Uhrbacteria bacterium | reverse complement strand
TTGATCTGTCGAGCTGAAGAAAAACAGATGTCAGAACTTCAAGGTCAGGCCTACCTTGACTATCAGAAACAAACCGGAATGTTTTTTCCGAAACCAACAGCAGTTTCAATTCTGTTCGGTCTGATCGTTTTGGCAACCATGGCCGGCGGAATCTATTTTAAATATACAGAAATCGAGACACTGCCAAAGCCTGAATCAGAAACAAAATTGCATCTGGGGATAATGATTCATCTTGAGGGTTGGAATAATGAGGTTACAAATCAAGGTGCATTTGAAGAGCATGCTACCGCGACCAGACTTATGGCCACCACTTTAGAAAAATATGGAGCTAAAGGAACTTTTGAAGCCCGGCCTGAATTTGTTCAAGCTTCAAAAAATTGGAACGATAATGTTTTGGCTGAATTGGTTGAACGTGGACACGGAGTTGGACTACACGCTGATGTTGGAGGAAATGTTGAACGTGATGGTTTGGATCAAAAGGGAATGGTAAGTGAAATTAGTAAGATGAAGATAGAGTTTGAAAAACTATCAGGAATAGAGGCACGACATGTGTCCGGAGTTTGTTCATCGCTTGATTGGGTTGCGGCTTCCATTGCAGCCGGCTTTAAATTCACAACAGGAGGTGTTTCTTTTTGTGCCATGTCGTTATCAGAAGAAAATCAGCCAGAAGAATATAGTAATTGTCCGATACCTTCAAAGTGTCATGACGTTTTTCCTTCTGAAATGTCAGATCGGATTCATCCTTGGCGAACCAGTTCCGGTGCCAATTGGTTGGAATATGACCCTGAAGGTGAATTGGTCATCTTGGCTTCGGATGATGTTCTGTATGGTTATGATGGTAATTATGATGATATGAGTCAGTCTGATGCTGAAGCCGGTATTTCAGCTCTTAAAGAAGCCTTAGCAAATGTTCAAGAAGGCCAGGTGAATTTAATGTACGTTGCCTGGAGTATTGGTAGTGAAGATAAGGTGGCTAGTCCGGCACTTGAGGAATGGTTGCAAGCGGTTGAACCTTATGTTAAGGCTGGTTTGGTTGAATGGACAACGTTGCCGGAGATTTATGATCTGTATCTTGATTGGGAATCCAGCGAAGCCGAACCCCAGGCGGAGCCGGTTGATCAGCCAGTAGCTGAACTAACTGAGAATGATCAAGTGGAAGTAATTAGGGATATTGAATATGCTGAAGTTGATGGGACTTCTTTAAAGCTGGATTTATATCGGCCTGTTGATACGGACGAAGATCTGCCATTGATTATTTGGACTCATGGTGGCGCTTTTAGTAGTGGTGACAAAAGTGATGTTAGCAGTATGTGCCAGCGATTAGCTACAGACGGTTTCTCCGTGGCTTCTTTAAATTTCCGTTTGTCAGGTCAGGCGATTTGGCCGGCACAGATTCATGACTCGAAAGCTGCCGTACGTTGGTTGCGTGCTAATGCTGATAATTATAATATCGATCCTGATCGTATCGGCGTGATCGGCAGTTCATCAGGCGGACATTTGGCAGCTGTGCTTGGAACCACGGCTGGTGTGGAAGAGATTGATGGCACTGTTGGAAATTATGATAATGTTTCCACTCAAGTTCAGGCCGTTGTTGATATGTTTGGCCCTGTTGATTTTGTAAGTTTGAGTTCGGATTGTGCTGGTGTATGTGTGCTAGACCATGATGATTCAGAATCACCAGAGTCACGTTATCTTGGTTGTGCTTTGCCAGATTGTCTGGAAAAAGCAGGTTTGGCCAGCGCCACGCCGTATATTGATTCTAGTGATCCACCATTTCTGATTATTCATGGTGATCAAGACACAACGATTCCAATGGCTCAAAGTGTCAATTTTGCATCTGAATTAAATCAGGCTGGAGTTGAGGCTGAATTTATTGAGGCCACCGGCTTTGCCCACAATTATAATATGTTTTGGAATTATTCAGCTCAGATCATCAAATTTTTTACTCAAGAATTAAAGTAGTATGACAAAGAAAGCTGAAATAACTTTAGGAATTATTATTAGCATAACTGTCCTTGCTTTTGTTGTTTTTGGTCTTTCTCAAATATCTAGGCAGTTTAATACTTTCGAACCACCTGAATGGTATCCTGAAGTTGAAGTTACTGTATACGAACCCGATCTCATGCAACCTGGTCTGACGGTTTTCGGGCCAAACATGATGGACAAACAAAATAATTCTGATGCGCCAGCGTATTTTGGATATGACGAAACAGGAGAACTGGTTTGGTATTATCCAGATCTAGAAAATGATATTTTTAGTAACTGCGATCTGGAACTGATGCCTGACGGTAATTATCTGATTCACATTGATAACGGCTGGCGGGTGATTACACCAAAAGGGAAGACGGTCATGCAGGTTACCGCTGATGATCTTGGTCTGGAAAATATTCATCACGATGTAACTTTTACTCCGCAAGGAACGTATATTGCCATTGCTAATGAGACCAGAAATATGTCGGTTGATTGGCTAACTGGTGATCGTGTCGCTCCGATCAAGGGTGAGTTGCTGGTTGAGGTCGGTGCTGACGGGAAAGAGATTTGGCGTTGGAACGCTTTTGATCACTTGGATGTTAATCGGGTTGCTCTTGAACAAACCAAAATCGATAAATCTTTGGATTGGCTTCATGCCAACGGACTCCAATATTTTGAAGACGATGATAGTATCTTGTTGTCACTTAGATCTCAGAGTTGGGTAATTAAGATCGATCATGCAACCGGAGAGGTAGTCTGGCGATTAGGACGAGATGGTGATTTTGAACTTTTGAACGGTGATCCGGCAAACAAGATTGCTTGGTTCTCAGCACAGCACGCACCGGAACTTCATTCTGATGGTACGATTTTGATTTATGATAATGGAAACGAAAGAGCTTGGACTAATGAACAATTTTCTCGGGCTGTAATGTATCAGTTAGACGAAGATACTATGACAGCGCGTCAGATCTGGCAATATCAGACTGATTATTTTACTGATTTTGTTGGTGATGTTGATTTACTAGAAAATGGAAACATTTTGGTTACTGCCGGTGGTCAGCGAAATAATCCAGGCCCAGCTCAGATCATTGAGGTTACTTCAGATATTCCAGCCGTTGAAGTCTGGAAAATGGAAATCCCTGGTTACGACATTTTCCGCGCCACTCGTTTTTAATGGGGTCAGGCCGGGAAACGGGAATCGTATCTAAAATTAGACAAAAAACAGACACATAATATGGCAAGACCATTACGAATACAATTTCCAGGAGCTGTTTATCACATAACCAGCCGTGGAAACGAAAAACAAAATATCTTTCTCGATGATACAGATCGAAGCGTTTTTCTAAATGTGCTAGCAGAAACAGTAAAAATATACAACTGGCTTTGCCACGCTTATTCATTGATGAGCAACCACAATCATCTAAGCATTGAAACGCCTGATGGTAACCTTTCAGATGGCATGCACCATTTAAATAGTGTTTATAGTCAAAAGTTTAACAAACGACATCAGCGAGTAGGCCACCTTTTTCAAGGGCGTTATAAATCTATTTTGATTGAAAAAGAAGGACATTTGTTGGAAGTTGCCCGATATTCAGTTATTAATCAGGTTCGGGCAGGCATGGTAAAAGATCCAGGTGACTGGGCCTGGAGTAGTTATCGAGCAATGATTGGTCGGGCCGGAGTACCTGACTTTTTAACCACAGATTGGCTTTTGGGTATTTTTTCAGGTGATCGTGTTCAGGCTCAAAAACTGTATCGAGATTTTGTTTTGGCCGGTATTGATCAAGGATCACCGTTTGACAATATTCAGGAAGGAAATATTTTGGGTTGTCAGCAGTTTATTGATTTTGTGTGGGATAATGTCACAAAAGGGAGCGAGCAAATAAAAGACATTCCACGTTTTCAGCGTATAGTTGGCCGGCCAACGTTGGAGGAAATGTTTTCTAAAATTAGTAATCAAGGAGAACGTAATCGAGCAATTGCATTTGCTAAATTCAGATTTGGTTATTTGGGTTCTGAAATCGCAGACCACCTTCATTTGGATCGGTCAACGGTTGGAAAAATTGTTAGGCAGCATTTAAAGCAAGAAAATTAGGCTAGGTTAAGTATCGATTCCCGTTTCCCGGCCTGACCCCCAACAAAATTGAATATATGTTATAATATGCGTATTATGGTGCAAAGTAATTTAGTCCTTGGAATCCGATATTTCTTCATCGACCTAATCGGTGGAGTGCTTAATTTTCCTATTTGGTGGTACACCCGCGGTTTGAATAAAGCCCAGCGTTTTTGTTTTGGTTCGATCAAGGATCGCTGGAAGGATTTGGCCATCGGTCTTTGGTTTAAAAACCTATTTGTCCCCATGTATGGGGAAACCGCTATTTCCGGTCGTCTGATCAGTTTATTGGCTCGAATAGCCATGCTGATTGGAAAAGGAACTGCTTTTATTATTTGGTCTTTGATTCTGATCGCATTGTTGATTATTTATCTGATAGCTTTGCCAGTTGTGGCAATTAACATTATTTATCATGCTCGGTTTTTTACTTAACAATAAAATTTACCATTGGGGTTTGCGGATTGATAAGCAGTCTTTACTTTTGAAAAAGGTTCGCGACTCAGTAAATAAGGTAATAAACATTGCCGTCATGGTTTTGGCTGTGCTTTTGTTCGTGTTTTTTGTTTTTCAGGTTTTTTTTGTTTCCCAAGTTGATCTGGTAATTAAACTTGATTTTTGGCTTGAACCAAGTTTAACCTTGTTAGTTTTTTGGTTAGCTGTTTTGATTAGTATGTTTATTGCTTATCGTTTATTGGAAGCCGGTCGTTTAAAAGGACAGGTTAGTCAGTTGGAATTTGAAGGTCAGTTGCCTGAAATTACGGAATTTTCAGAAGCGGAAGCAAAAAGCAAAACAAAAGTTGATATTTCTACAGCCTTTAATCTTCATGCGACAACTTCTGTTGAGGAAGCCTATGTTTTGGCCGAACGTTTCAATCAGGCTGTTGAGCCGATTCATTTATTTATTGGCACCCTAAGTTCGACTCAGGTTTCAATTTTATTTGCTCGATTAGGCTTGAGTTTTACTCAGGTCAAGGAACAATTGAATCGGCGCTTGAACGGTATTGATAAAACAGATTCCGGTTGGGCCAATCAAGGTATTGAAACTTTACTAGCCAGCTATTTGAACAGTTTGGAACATCATCGACAAAACGTTAGTGCGATTGAAATTTTTATTGAGGCTTATAACCGTGATGAATTTATTAAAGAGTTGTTTTATGGTTTGGAAATTACAGAAGAAATCATCAACAACGTTGTTGCTTGGATTCGAATCAATGAAGAAATGGTTCGCAGGTACTACGAGTATTCAAAAGCGGCATCCCGCAAACCAAAAGGAGCAATGAATCGAACAATGACATCTTTGGCAACACCAATGCTTGATCGAGTGGCTGAGGATCTGACTCGAGCTGCGGCTTACGGCAACTTGCCGATGTTGGTCGGTCGTCAAAGCGAGTTGGAATCGATTTTTAGAATCATTGAGGGTGGCAATCAAAGCGTGGTTTTGGTTGGACCAACCGGAGTTGGTAAAAAGGCCTTGGTTTATGGCCTGGCTCAACTAATGGTTGAAGAACAAGTACCAAAAACTTTGCAAGATAAGCGCTTGGTCAAGTTGTCTATTCCACATTTAACTTCCGGAGCTTCAGCTACGGTTGTTCAAGAGCGTTTATTGATTCTGCTTGATGAAATAGCTCAGGCCGGAAATATTATCGTTATGATTGATAATATCGATCAATTGCCTGAAGAACTTTCCTCTGCCTTAATAGACGGATTATCTCGAGGTGCCACTTTTGTTATTGCCACGGCTACACCAGAAGCTTATGCTAGTCAGATAGAACGCAGTGCTTTGTCCCAAATGTTTCAAAAAGTTTTAGTGCCTGAACCGGAAGTAAACGAAGCTATTCTAATTTTAGAGGCCAAGGTTAATGGAATTGAATATAAGAACAATGTTATCTTTTCCTATAACGCTTTGGATCGGGCTGTTAGTTTATCTGATCGGTACATGCATGAAAAGTTTTTGCCATCTAAAGCAATTGAGATTTGTCAGGAAACAGCCTTAGATGTTTTTAAGCGCAAGGGCAAGGGTGCTTTTGTCAGCGGAGAAGATGTGGCCAAGATTATTGCTGAGAAAACCAAGATTCCGGTAACTCAAGTTGCAGAAGAAGAAAAGGCCAAGTTGTTACATTTAGAAGAAATAATGCATGAACGGATGATCGGTCAGGATTTGGCGGTTGAGGCCGTAGCATCGGCTTTGCGACGGGCTCGCGCTGAATTGCGTTCCGGAAAACGACCGATTGCCAACTTTTTGTTTTTAGGGCCAACCGGAGTTGGTAAGACGGAGTTAGCTAAAACCACTGCAGAGGCATATTTTGGATCTGACGGATCAATGATTCGTTTTGATATGTCTGAGTTTCAGAATCAGAATAGTTTGGAAAAATTAATCGGAGCCGCCGGTCAGGTCGGACAGCTTACTGAAGCGGTTCGGACAAATCCATTTTCATTGCTTCTGCTCGACGAATTAGAAAAAGCTCATCCTGACATTTTGAATCTTTTTTTGCAGGTCATGGATGACGGTCGTCTTAGTGACGGGGCCGGTCGAACAATTGATTTCACAAACGTTATTCTGATTGCCACTTCAAATGCCGGTACTGGTTATATCCAAGACCAGGTTGCTGCGGAAACTCCGCTTGATCAAATCAAAACATATTTAATTGAAACCGAATTGAAACAAATTTATCGACCGGAATTTTTAAATCGTTTTGATGATATTATTGTTTTTAAACCATTGACCATGGAAGAGGTGGTTCAGATTGCTTACCTGATGATTAGTCAGGTGGCTGAGAGATTGGAAGCCAAAGGGATTTCTTTTCAAGCTGAAGATGCTGCTGTACATGAACTGGCTGAGCAAGGGTTTGATCCGAAGTTTGGGGCTCGACCACTGCGTCGGGTAATTCAAGATCGAGTTGAGAACGCTTTGGCTGAATCAATGCTGGCCAATAAGGTTGGCCGGCGAGACACATTGTTGTTGAAATCAGGTGGCCAGATTGAGGTTGTCAAAGCAACAGAGCTGTAGTAAGCTGATCGATACTGAACATAAGTATACAATTTATGAGTGAAGAAATTGATCAACCAAAAAAAAGGCCGGTTAAAAAGAAGATTTCGGCAAAGAAAAGTTCAAGTAAAACAAAGACGACCACAACCAAAGCTAAACCTAGAACACGGAAACAACCAGTAAAACACATTGAAACAAGTGTCTTGACAACTGGTAGCAGATCCAAGTCAAAAAAAGGGAGTGGAGCAAAGTCAGCAGTGATAATAGTATTTATTATCATTATTCTTGGTGGCTTGGCTTTTTTTGAATATTTAGGTCAATCAGAAACAGTTGATCCGGTTTACCAACAAAACTCTGAGCAAAATTATCTGGATGTAAAACGTATTCGTCCTTCTACGGCTGTTGGCAGTTTTTATCCTGAAAGCAAGCGTTTGCTTCAGGAAGAAATTTATTCGCATCTGATTTCTGCGGAAAATCGTTTGCTTGACAATGAGTCACAGATGTTGATTGTTCCGCATGCTGGAACAAAATATTCCGGTCCGGTAGCTGGCTATGCTTTCAAAACCGTAGTTGATAAAGATTTTCAACGAGTGATCATTCTTGGACCATCTCACCATTTCGATCTGCAAACAGTTGCTGTTTCTTCTTATGGTGCTTGGCGCACGCCATTAGGTGAGGTTGATTTGGATGAAGCCAATGCTGGTTTGATTGATCAAGAATTGTTTGTTGAAAATGACGCTGCTTTTTTAAATGAGAATTCGGTTGAGGTTCAGATTCCATTTATTCAAGCTTTGTATCCGGAAGCTACGATTATTCCTTTGGTTGTTGGTCAGTTAAGTGAAGATCAGCGAATTGCTGTTGCCACTAAAATATCTGAGCTGATTGATGATCAGACTTTGTTGTTAATCAGCAGTGACCTGTCACACTATTTGGTTGCTGAAGAAGCCGAAGAAATTGATTCTAAAACAATTGACTTGATTTTGGCCGGTCAGCAAGAAGACATGTTAGAGATTGATGCTTGCGGACGCGAAGCGATTTTAATTGGAAATTTGATTGCCGGTAAGCAAGGTTGGGGTGCAAAATTGCTTGAATATCAACATACCGGAAATATTACCGGAGATAATACGAAAGTAGTCGGTTATCCGGCTATTGTCTATGGATCCGGTATTGTTCCGGAATTTATTGCTGAAAAAGATGAGGCGGAGGATGAAGAAGATGACACAGTTGTTGGCGATGACGAAGTTTTAGTTGATATAGGAATTTCAATAGAAAATCAAAACTATTTACTGGATTTAGCTCGAACTACTATTGAAACTTATCTGCTCGAAGGCGTTGTATATGAACCGGAAGAACCCGAAGACGAATTTTTGCTCCAAAAGTCCGGCGCATTTGTAACTTTAGAAATCGATCAAGAACTCCGTGGTTGCATCGGGCATATAGTGGCTCAAGAAGCATTGTATCTGGCTGTGCGCGACAACGCTATTGCCGCGGCCGTTGAAGATGAGCGTTTTGATCCGCTGACCGTTGATGAATTGGAAGAGGTAAAAATTGAGATATCCATTTTAACAAATCCCGAGCCAGTATCGTTGCTGAATATACAAGCTGATCTTGATGGCTTGATTATTCATGGGTCAGATACGGAGACGGCAACGTTTTTGCCGCAGGTTTGGGAAAGTTTTGCAACCCCGATTGATTTCTTAGAGGCCTTGTCAGAAAAAGCCGGTTTAGAATCTGATGCTTGGCAGGATTCAAGAACAAGTTTTGAACGCTATCGTGCAATAGTATTCGGGGAATAATATGAGTATTGATTGGTTTTTCTGGTTTTTTCTTGCTTTCGGAGCTTCGTGGTTTACCACGAAGCTTGTTATTGTTTTTGCACGAAAATATAATTTGCTTGATCAGCCGGATCAGGAACGCAAGATTCATGATCATGCCGTGCCACGAATTGGTGGTTTGGCCATCTTTATCGCTTTTTCATTGGTATTATTGGTCTTATTAGACATATCGGACGTACTAACTTCTGGTGCAATAAATACAGAGCATTATATCGGGTTTTTGTTAGGTGGGGCGGTGTTGATGGTTGGCGGATATCTTGATGATCGATACAATGTTCCACCGAATATTGGAATCTTGTTTCCGGTTGTTGCCGCCTTAATGGTAATCGGCTTTGGAGTTGAGATTGAAAAATTAACCAATCCTTTTGGCGGAGTAATTTATCTGGCACCTTGGGTGTCAGATTTAATTGTTTTTGTTTGGTTAATGGGAGTGATGTATACGACCAAGTTGCTTGATGGTTTGGATGGGTTGTCGACCGGTGTTTCCGCGATCGGTGCGACCATGATTTTATTGTTATCTTTATCAGCTGCGTATTATCAACCAGACGTGGCTCTATTATCTATTGTTGCTATTGGTGCTTTGTTAGGATTCTTAATCTGGAACTGGCATCCGGCAAAAGTATTTCTTGGCGAAGGTGGCTCGACTTATGTTGGGTTTATGTTGGGAACGCTGGCCGTAATTTCTGGCGGCAAGCTAGCGACTGCATTATTGGTGATCGGAATCCCTGTGTTTGATGTGATGTGGGTAATCGTTCGCCGATATCGCGCCGGGGGTCTGCGACAAATCTTCAAAGGCGATCGTCTTCACTTACACCACCGTCTCTTCGACCTTGGCTGGACCCAACGCCGGGTTGTTTTGTTTTATTATCTTATCGCTACTGTTTTTGGTGTTTCAACTTTGTTC